>CAZXHW010000512.1:0-6200 GCA_964639915.1 uncultured Heliomicrobium sp. | reverse complement strand
GCTCAAACCGACGGTTCCATCAATGCCACAAAGATCGAAGTCAAACAGGGACCAGGCAATGGCGCTTTTATGAGCTACAGCCCTGTAGCAACTGTTAGTTCCGCCAGTTACCGCGAAGACAATTCGCCGGAATCCATCGTTTCGGCGTTCGGCAATGGCCTGGCTTCAACAATTATGGTCGCTTCGACGCAGCCGCTGCCGCTTAGTCTGGACGACGTCAATGTTCTGGTGGACGGACGGCAGGCAAGATTATTTTTTGTGTCGCCCAATCAGATCAATTATCAAATTCCTGCGGACACGCCCTCTGGACTGGCGAATGTGGTGATTTCAAAGACCGCAGAAGTGGTTTCGCAAGGCACGATCCAGGTTTCCAACGTCGCGTTGAGCCTGTTCACGGCTGATGCTTCAGGCCAGGGAGCGCCCGCTGGTTTGTTGCTACGGGTGAAGGCTAACGGCGAACAGGTCTACGAATCGCTGGTTCGCTTCGACGCTTCGCAAAACAAACTGGTTCCGGCGGCCATCGTTCGTCGCCCGGGCGAACAGCTTTACCTGATTCTGTTTGGCTCCGGATTGCGGAATGCGCCGAATTCCGATGGCAATGCGGCAAATGGCGTAGCCGAAAGCGTTGTCGTCACCATTGGTGGAGTCAATGCCCAGGTAATTTATGCGGGTGTTGCCCCGGGTTATGTCGGGCTGGAGCAAATCAACGTGCGCATTCCCGATGAAGCGCAATCGAATCCGAATTCCCCAGTCACAGTGAAAGTTCGCGATGTGCTAAATAATCTCAAGCAAGCCAATACTGTCACTGTGTCTATTCAATGAAACCTTACCGGCGAGAGGTGTCGGGGGATAACTCTGGCCGGTTGGGCAGGCGATGCTCGCTTCTGCGGAGAGATCGAGCATCGCCGTCTTTTTAACGCCCTTGCCCTCCCACATGAAGAAGGCTTTTTCACAACTTGGCCGCACGACCATCTGGATTATAGCCATCATTGTCATCTCGACAGTGGTGGCTATAGTCGTTGATTGGCGTGCTCCGTGGCTTGGGCTGTATGCGCGCGACGCATTGATGCGCACGCGCGGCACGATGGCAGCGCCGGGAGAGATCGTGATCGTCGCCATTGATGATGCCAGCATCGCCCGCTTTGGACGCTTTCCCTGGCCGCGCACACTGACAGCTCAGGCGCTGGACAAAATCGCGGCTGCGCAACCGAAAGTCATCGGCGTCAGCGTGCTGTATAGCGACACCACCACCGAAGCAGATGACACAGCCCTGGCGTTATCCATCAAGAATGCAGGCAATGTCGTTGTCGCGGCTCAATTGGCCAACGATGGACAAAACCGGTCGCACTGGTTGCATCCTTTGCCTGTTATTGAACAATCGTCGGCTGCTGTCGGCCACGGCAATGTGTTGACCGATTCTGACGGCGTGGCGCGCGCGATCCTGTTGCGCGAAGCCGATGACGAAAGCCGCGCGTTCTGGTCCATGGCAGCGGAAATTATTCGCATCGGCGATAGAGCGCCGGTCGGCGAAATTCACGAAGTCCCCGGTGCTGTGCGCATTGCCGCACGCACGGTTCCAGTGATTACAGGGCAATCCACCATTCTTGCCGCTTCGCAATCTGACGGCGCGCAACCGGAAACGTTCAAAGCCAGCCGTCTGCCAATTGATTTCATCGGTCCAACCGGATCATTCGCGCCGCGCACGTTCAGTTTTGCAGACTTGCTGGATGGACGCGTTTCCGCAGAAGAGTTGCGCGGAAAATATGTTTTGATTGGCGCGACTGCCGCAGCCATGAGCGACCGCATCGCTTCTCCTTTTGCCAAATCAGAAAGCGAAGACGGCAATCAGCACGCCGCGTTGATGCCCGGCGTAGAGGTGCTGGCCAACACCGTGAATACAATTCTGCGGCAACGTTTTTACGTTGAAACGTCGGACTGGATGGCGATTCTGGTTGCCGCCTGCATCGCTGCGGCGATTGCATTGGTTCTGACGGTTTCGCACGAACGGGCTGAACTGGTTCGCCATGTGCTTTCTTTGACGGGCTTGTTGCTGCTGATTTTGCTGGCGTCTTATCTGGTGTTCGCGCGCTTGCTGATTGTGCCGCCATTGATCCCGGCGTTGCTGGCGTTTGGGACGGCGGTGCCGCTGACATTGCTTTACCGCGCAATGACGCTCAGCCTTCATCTGGACGACCGGTTTGCCGAACTACTTCATGAAAGCGCGAAACTTTCTCCGGTCGCCATGAACTTTAACGGGCAACCGGAAAAACACAGCGCGGGAAGGTTCTGGCCGCATGGCGCAAACTGGAAACTGCGGTTGCTGGGAACATTGCAGCATCAGTTAATGGCTCGTTCGCAATTTGTGGATCGCGCATTGCGTTCCGTCGAAGACGGTTTGCTGATTGCTGACACTGAAGGCCGCATTGTTTTCGCGAATCCGCGCGCTTCGCAAATCTTGTCGGTGCCTGAAAAATCGCTGCACGGCGATGATCTGTTTGCGCGGTTGAACCCGGTTTCTACCGAAGCCGCGGGTTCTGGAAATCAATTGTTGGCGCGGCTGCTGCAAACTCGCCAGCCCATCGAACGCGAACTTGTCATCGGAGAATCGCAGCCACGGGTTTACACCCTGCGAATGGCTGCCGTTGTTTCAGGTGAAGATGATTCTACGCTGGGTATCGTCGCCACGCTGGCCGACATCACCAAACAACGTGAATTGCAGCAAATGAAAAACGATGTGATGGCCATGGTTACGCACGAGATGCGCACTCCACTGACCGCCATTAAAGGCATGAGCGAAGTGCTGATGCAGTTCGACATTGAAGCTGCGCGCCGCCATGAAATGCACCAGACAATCCACGAAGCCGCGCAGCGATTGTCGCGGATGATTGACGAATACCTGGATTTGTCTCGATTGGAATCGGGAGCGCGTCCATTGCAACTGACCCCGGTCAGGTTGGCGGCGTTGGTGGAGAAAAATCTGTTGCTGGTGGAACCTCTGGCTGCCCAACGCGGCATCAAACTAACCAGGCGATTTGCCAACGATCTGCCAGGAATTTTCGTTGACGAAGATTTGATTTCGCGCGCGCTGACCAACTTACTGTCGAACGCAATTAAATATAGTCCTGCAAACACGGAAGTGGTGGTTTCGGCCAGAACTGAGGGCAAAACGGCGTTTATCTCTGTGGCGGATCAAGGATACGGCGTGCCGCTGGAGCTTCGCAGCCGCATTTTTGAAAAGTTTTTCCGCATTCCACGTGTGGAAGATATTGATGCTCCGGGCACAGGTCTTGGATTGGCAATGGTTCGAGAAATTGCGGAGTTGCATGGAGGCAGGGTTCTGTTGGAAAGTGAGCCCGGTTCTGGTTCGACCTTCACGTTGCGCCTGCCAATGGAATCTGCAGTAAGCAAGTGAGCGCCAGCAAGCACCCAAGATTATGTCGAGAATTCCGCCAAAAATTCTGCCCAAAGTTATGCCTAGAATTCTGGTTGCCGATGACGACCGCCTGATTCGCGCCACGCTTGAAACCGGACTGACGCTGAATGGGTTTCAGGTTTGTTTGGCGCGCAGCGGGAATGAAGCAATCGCGGCGGCAGGCGAACAAAGCTTCGACGCGGTCATTAGCGATATTTACATGCCTGATGGGAATGGTTTGGAAGTCGCGCGAAGGTTGCGCGCAACTCACCCGGCGCTTCCCGTCATACTGATGACCGCTCAGGGTGAACTGGATGTGACGGTGCAGGCCTTGGCAGAAGGCGCAAACGACATTATTGCCAAGCCGTTTGAAATTGCCGCGCTGGTTTCGACCTTGCAAAAACACCTGGACGCGCATCGGGAAAAAAGCCTGGCCCAGGATTCGTCGTCCGAAGCGGATTTTTTGAGCTCCGGATTGATCGGGCGCAGCGCCGCAATGATGTCCGTGTACAAGCTGATCGCATACGCGGCCAGAACCGATGTGACGGTGATGATCACCGGGGAATCCGGCACCGGGAAAGAATTGGCGGCCCGTGCAATTCACGATTTCAGCGAGCGAACATCACAACCGTTCATTGCCGTCAATTGCTCCGGACTGACTGACACGCTGCTGGAATCAGAATTGTTCGGACACATCAAAGGAGCTTTTACTGGCGCAACGTCTGACCGCCCAGGTTTTTTTGAAGCGGCAAATGGGGGCACGCTGTTTCTGGATGAACTGGCTTCCACCAGTCAGGCGTTTCAGGCAAGCCTGCTGCGTGTTTTGCAATCTGGCGAAATCAGGCCCGTGGGCGCAACAAACACCCGGCAAGTCAACGTTCGCGTCATCGGCGCAAGCAATTCGCCGCTGCGCGAACTGGCGGAAAGCGGCTCCTTTCGTCCGGATTTATTTTACAGGCTGAGCGTGTTGACAATTGATCTGCCGCCGCTGCGGGAACGCGCTGGTGATATTGAGTTGCTGGCGCAGCATTTATTGCGTCGAAACAGCGCTGGCGACCAAACGCCGATTCTGTCGCAGGAAGTGCTGGAGGCATTGCTCGCGTATCGGTTTCCGGGAAATGTGCGCGAACTGGAAAACGCGCTGAAACGAGCCGCTGCGCTTTCCAATAACGGAGTAATTACGCTAGATTGCCTTCCGCCCCACATCGCCAGCGAACGCGGCAATCAAAACGCAGCCCCCATATCCGAAGACGCGCTGAGAAATCTGGCGTTGGATTGGCCCACACTGGAAGAACTCGAACGACGCTACTTGCAGCTCGCGCTTGAAAAAGTGCATGGCAACCGGCAACACGCCGCTGATCTATTGGGAACAGCTCGCCGCACCGTTCAACGATTGATCGTGCGGTATGGGTTAAGCACACCTGAAGACCATGAAACCGAAACTGCCATGGACGGACAAGAGGAATAGTTTTGGAAGTAAAGATCAGAATCACCCGGAAAATTGTCTCTGCGATTTGCGCTTTGTTGATGATGGCGGCAACGAACTCATTGGCGATTGCCCAATCCGTCGAAGCCAGAATTGCCAGCGTCAGCGGCAAAGCCATACGGATCAATCAAACGCTGAAATTCGCCATTCGGCGCGGCGATAAACTGGCTCCGGGTGATGAAATTGACACGCGTGGGGGCGGACGGGTCGTCATTGAATTGTCCGACGGCAGCATGATCACCGTCCAACCCGGTTCTCACATCATTTTCAAAGACTACCGAACTGTTAGCTCTTTGCGCGAACTGATCCAGGTTTTCCTGGGCCGCGTGCGAATCAAGATCAATCATTACGGCGGAAAACCGAATCCCTATCGCGTCAACAGCCCATCGGCTTCCATTCTGGTGCGTGGCACCGAATTCAGTGTCGGCGTTGATTCGGCGGGCGAAACAAGCGTCGTGGTTTACGAAGGCCTGGTGGAAGTGGAAAGTTTGAGCGATCCCAGTCGCCGCACGCTGGTTTCTCCCGGAAATGGCGTCCTGGTAATCCCCAACGAAGACTTACGGTTTTTCACGCCGGGCGGAAGCGAAGCCACCGAACGCAGCGGCAGGAATCTTAATGATCATCAGCGATTGTTCCAGTCAAATGCCCCTCCCAATACTGGAAATCCCATGATTGGAACCATCCGAAATTATGTTGGCGGAGATTACGACCGTTATATAGACAGTTTGGTAGAACCCGGCGAATCTGCGCCGTTGCTGCGGTTTACAGCATTTTCGGATTCACATTTGGACAGTTTGGAAAACCCTGCTTACGCCACTGAGTTTAACCGGCTGGAAAACCGAAGCCTGATCATTTCCTCCTTCAGCGATTCCCGAACGAATATCAGCAGCCGACTTCCAACCAAGGTCAATTCAGTTGAACCGATTGACGCTGGCTATCTCTTTCAAAATACATTCTTTCTGCCATTGGCAAATACTCGATGGGTGATTGGCGGTAATTTTGCGAAATCCAACAGCAGAGTCAGATCCAGCGCCGAACAAGACGTTTCTGGGCCGGTAACTCCGTTTTTCCCGACTGGAATTCCCGGCTTACGGACAAGCAACAGCTCAACGCATGCGGATTCAAACGGCGGGTCTTTGTTAATCGCACGCCGCTTTGGCACAGAAGGCCGAACGAGTTTTGGATTTGGCGTTGATTACGTCAAGGGACTTGGCGAACTTAGCGGATCAACGACGCTGGTCACCCCCTTTGGTTCGCGTTCGACGGAATTGATTGAGGCGAAATCAGACATTGAACGAGTGC
>CAZXHW010000511.1:0-6208 GCA_964639915.1 uncultured Heliomicrobium sp. | reverse complement strand
CCGCCGTCGCGCTGGATCCGCGCGGACGGGGGTTTTATGTCGTGGATGAAGTTGATGGAACCAGCTTGCTTCGTTTTGTCAGCACCTCTTCTGTTCCCATCACTCTTGCGGGCGTTACCATCCAGCCCGGCCACATTAATCTGATCGCGGGCGGAGGCATACAGAACGATGATGGCGGTTCGCCGCTGGATACCGATCTGGCGCAAATTACGGGCTTGGCGGTTGATCCTTCGGGCGATGCGGTTTATCTGTCAATCCCATCTTTTTCAGCCATCCGAACCATTAACGTAGGCATTCAAAACCAAACCGTGCTGGGCAAAACCATTGCGCCCGGAACAATCAGCACAATCGCTTCGCCCGACCAGGCAACATTTCGCGCAATCGCAGTTCACCCAACAACAAAGGAAATCCATTTTATTGCCGGGCGGCTGGTCTTGAAGCTCAGCACTTCCGGCGGACAGGTGGTCGTTGCCGGAGGCGGCAATCCTCCGACCGGAAATGGCGATGGAGGCCTGGCAACACAAGCCAGATTGACGGCCCCAACGGGATTGGTTTTTGAAAGCAACGGCAGCCTGCTGATCGCAGACGGCGGAGACGCTCGCACCATTCAGGGCAGCGTTCGCCGGGTTAATACAATCGGGATAATCAATACAGTGGCTTCAGGGCTGGAATATCCAACCGGCATCACGGTGTCGCCGACCGGCGATATTTACGTTGCGCTTGGAAATGCGCAACAGATCATGCGCATCAATTCAACCGGCGTAAAAACCATTGTCGCGGGCAATCAGAGCATGCAGTTGTGCGACCCCAACAATACGCCGACTTGTGGCGACGGAGCTTCGGCCTTGCAGGCGTATCTGAACATTCCCGACAGCACAGCTAACGCTACGCTGGGCATTGCCGTGGATGGCCGCGGACTTTACCTCCCCGATTTTCGCTACAAACGAATTCGCTTCATCACCCTGTCTGGCGGCCCCCAGACGATTTTAGGCACCACGATTCCGCTGAACGTGATCAACACCATTGTCGGCAGCGGCCAGCCATCGCCGTACGACAGTTCGCAAGCGACATATGCGGAGCTGTTTGTGCCCACGGGAGTTGCAGCAGATGCGCAAGGAAATCTGTTCATTTCAGACACAGGCAATAACCGGCTGAGGTTCGTCAATCGTACGACTTCGCCCATAACACTATTCAACACAACGCCTTGGGCGGTGACCGTCCAGCCAGGCCAGATTGTAACGCTGAACAAAGAAGCCGGGGATTTTCAGATAGATGACCGCATCACGACAGCGCTGCTATTGACTCCGCAAGGCTTACACCCTGCGGCAAATGGGTTGTTCATTACAGATTCGCAGGCTGGAGCCCTGATTAAAGTCCCGCCGACTTCCGTGACTGGCCGTCGCAGCGGTGTCATTCGCTTTCTGAACACATCAAACACTGACGTGATCTTTTTTCCAAACGGCGATGCCAGGGTCGTCGTCCCGCCAGGCCAGATCAAAGACATTGCAGGCGTTCGCCCGCCAAACAATCCACAAGCGCTTGGCGACGGAATGCCAGCCAACCGCGTTGCGTTTTTCCCGACCGACGTGGCTGTTGATCGCACCGGAAACATCTTGATCGCGGACCAGGGAAACAACCGAATTCGCAAAGTTGATGCGCTAACGGGCATCGTCAGCACAATGTATGGCGACGGCACACAACAGTCGTTGTTTGGCCCAACCGGCGTCGCCCTTGATGGTGCGGGCCGACTGCACATTGCCGACACGCGCAATAATCGAATCCTGCGTCAGGACACACCCACGTCCACGACGTTTTCCGTCATTGCAGACGTTTCCCGCAATATTCGCCGTCCGCGCGATTTGACGGTTGATGCAGCGGGGAAAATTTTCATTACCAACGCATTAACGAATCAAATTCTTGACCTGGAAGCGCCGACCAATTCGCTCGGTACAACCAGCATTGTCGCCGGAACCGGCAACCCTGGCTTTTCGGGTGATGGCGGCGACAGCCCGCTGGCCCGGCTGAATTTCCCCAATCCCGGAACTGCAACTAATGACATTCAGGTCACTTGCAGCATCATCACGCTGGTAAACGGCGATCTGGTTTTTACAGATACGATCAACAACCGCGTCCGAATGTTGAAACAAAAAGCAGGCACGCCGCCAGTAGTCAGCGTTTCTGCCGCCAGTTTTTCAGGCGTCGAACTTGCGCCGGAATCCATCGTCGCAGCCTTTGGCGAAAAGCTGGCAACGCAAATCAGTTCATCGAATGCCATTCCTCTGCCGACAACGCTTGGAGGCACAACGGTTAGAATCCGTGACAGCGCAGGAACCGAACGACCGGCCCCGTTGTTTTTCGTTGCGCCGACTCAGATCAATTACTTGGTTCCGACCGGCACGATCCCCGGCCCAGCAACAATCATCGTTGTCAGCGGAGACGGAACGCTTTCCACCGGCGCGCTGAACATCGCCGCGGTTGCTCCCAGCTTTTTTACAACCAATGCTAACGGCCAGGGCTTGGTTTCGGCAGTTGCGCTGCGCATCAAGGTAGACGGCCAATTGGTTTACGAACCTGTTTCGCGCTTTGACACCACCACCAGCCGCTACGTGCCGGTGCCAATTGATTTAGGCCCTGTTACTGACCAGGTTTTCCTGATCGCTTATGGCACGGGTTGGCGCTTTCGCAGCAGCCTGGCTGCGGTCAATGCGACGATAGGTGGATTCAGCTCCGAAGTCTTGTTTGCTGGTGCGGCGGACGGTTACGTTGGCCTGGATCAATGCAATCTGCGGCTTCAGCGAGCGCTGATCGGGCGCGGCGAAGTCAATGTTGTGCTGAATGTGGACAACAAAACTGCAAACACAGTGACAATTCAGATCAAGTAACAGCAAAAGGTCAAACTTGCACCGCTGGGAACTGACGGCTAAGATCAATTTGACGTTGAAACAATCCCCATCACTTCATCAACTTCAAATTACACGAGGTCGTCATTCCCATGCCCAAACCGCAAACGCTCGGCGAACTGAAAGCAGCCGGTTACCGCAGCCGTTCCATCAAGTCAGAAGTTCGTCATAATCTGATCAAACGTCTTCAACTTGGCGAAACGCTTTTTCCCGGCGTCATCGGCTATGAAGACACCGTCATTCCGCAACTTGTCAACGCCCTGTTGGCCAAACAAAACCTCATCTTGTTGGGTTTGCGCGGACAGGCCAAAAGCCGAATCTTGCGCGAGCTGACCAGTTTGCTGGACGAAGAAATTCCTGTCTTGGCAGGTTCCGAAATCAATGACGATCCTTTTGCTCCCTTGAGCGCTTACGGCAAACAGCTCTTGGCGGAAAAAGGCGACGACACGCCGATTGCCTGGGTTGGCCGCGATGCGCGGTATGTAGAAAAGCTGGCGACCCCCGACGTAACCATTGCTGACATCATCGGCGACGTTGATCCGATTAAAGCAGCGCGCGGAGGCCATTTGCTTTCCGACGAACTGACCATCCATTACGGATTGTTGCCACGCGCCAACCGAGGAATTTTCGCCATCAACGAATTGCCTGACCTTGCCGGAAAAATTCAGGTCGGCTTGTTCAACATCCTTCAGGAAGGCGATGTGCAAATCAAAGGCTACCCAGTCCGTTTGCCGCTGGATGTGCTGCTGGTCTTTTCCGCCAATCCTGAAGATTACACAGCGCGCGGCAAAATCATTACTCCGCTGAAAGACCGCATCGGCGCGGAAATTCAAACGCATTATCCAGCTTCGCTTGATCTGGGAATTTCCATTACCAAGCAGGAAGCCTGGTTTGACCGCGAAAGCGATGAGCTAAACGTTCAGGTTCCCAGCCTGATTTTTGAAGTCGTCGAACAGATTGCGTTTCTGGCGCGCGACGACAAGCGAATTGATAAACGCTCCGGCGTCAGTCAGCGGTTGCCGATTTCTGTGCTGGAAAGCGTGGTTTCAAATGCCGAACGGCGCGCACTGCAAAACGGTGAAACCGAAGCCGCGCCGCGCATCAGCGATGTGTACGCGGCAATTCCTGCCATCACCGGCAAACTGGAACTGGAATACGAAGGTGAACAAGTAGGAGCCGAACGCATCGCGCGTGATTTGATCCGCAAAGCTTGTGGCGAAGTTTTTCAGGAACGTTACAACGGCGTGGATTTCCGGCACGTGATGGATTTTTTCAATCAAGGCAAGTCGCTGGCATTGAGCGATGTGATGACCGCCGAAGAAGCGTTGAATCAATTACGCAAGGTCAGAAGCCTGATTGAAACCGCTCGCACCGGAAAAGTTGAAGACGATTCCGAAAGCGCATTGATTGCCACTTGCGAACTGATTCTGGAAGGTCTGCATTCGCAAAAGAAACTCGCCCGCAATGAAGAAAAAGGCAAAACCAGTTACAAGCAATCCACGCCAGAACGTCCAAACCGGCGACAACCTTTTGACGACTGGAGCAGCGGCAGAGTGAATTAACTGAAGTAGCCGTAAAACCAAAACGGAAAACTCACCGCAAAAGGCACAAGAAACGCAAAAAGGTCTTATGGCAAAGCAACGCCCAAAATTTCTTTTGTGACTTTTGAGCTTTTTGTGGTTTCTTTCAGCGATCTGATTTATGCACACACTTCAATTAACTTGAGATTGCTTCGAGCAAGGAATTGACTGCGCGCTCCCAGGTAAATTGCTGAATACGTTTGTAACCTGCTAAAGCAATCTGCTGCCGCAACTGGTCGTCCCCAAGCAAACTCAAAATTCTGTCCGCCAGCAACTCCGGCTGTTTAATTGGCGCGAATAGCGCGCTTTCGCCATCAACGCTGAACTCGCTTGCGCCTCCATTGTCTGCTGTTACCAAAGCGCAGCCACAGGCCATTGCTTCGGCGGACGTTAATCCCCAGCCTTCTGACCAGCTTGGGTTCAGAAAAATTCTGCACCCGTTATACAAATCAACCAGCCGAGTTTTTGTGGGCTGTCTTTCGTAGTGGACCCAATCCGGGATGTATTCCAGGCGCGGCTCCGTTCCAAAAAGAACGGCCTGTAGCGCAGGGAATTTTTGTTTCACCAGTTCAAGAGCCTGCAAACCATCCCTGGTTCCCTTCCCTTCATTCGAATGCGCCAGCATTCCAATCCGTAATCCTCGTTCGTTGAGCGGAGTCAATAACCGGAAATCCGCAAAATCAATTCCATTGGGAATGTAGGTCGTTCGCCGCTGTTCGCCCATACCGGAAGCAATTTCAAATAGCTGCCGGGAAATCACAATTTTGCGCAGCGGCAGCTTCCAGCTCGCCAGCACCATCTCTTCCGCCTGATTCCAGGTTTCGTAGGATTGAATCAGATAAAACTTCTTTCCTTTTCTGGCTGAATAAACCGCAACGGGAAACGCTGTTTCACAGGCTGTGGCAAAAATGACATCTGCGTCAGGAATGCCCTCTTCTTTCAGGTCCGGTACAAGCAACAAGTCTACCTTCTTGTTTACTTCAAACCACGAAACCAACGGACGATTGGCCAGCCGCTGCTTATATTTCCAAAGACGTTTTTTGACCGACTCTGCAACGCCAGTTTGGAGTTCGATATTTCTGGGATGCACAACCGTAACTTGATGGCCTAGATCAGTAAGCCGATTGGCATATTCATAAACGACTTTGAAACCGCCGGACGGCGAATTCAAATACATCGGAAGTATGAAAGTTACTTTCATTGCGGTTCGGCTACTGGGGCTTTCATCAGGAGCAAATTTCTCAAAATGAAGCTGAATTCGGCAATTCCCTCGAATCAATGTGCTTTCTGGCAGAACAGTGAGCACTCCTGCACTGTAATGATATTCGGCACCGTCCCCACCATACACACCATTTCGGTAATGTGTATTCGGGATGGGGTTTATAACCTCTTAATCGTTTTCTCGCCAAAGGCCAAACTTCCGTCATTTCAACACTTCCGGCTTTTCTATTGAATGGCACAGAGCATGCAATCCCAATGGTGGATTGGACAACCAAATAGTTGAGAAGGAGGAAATATGATTAACTTGAAAAAAGGAATTCTGTCATTGGCTCTTGCTGGGGGCTTTATTTTAAGCGCTGGCGCTTTCGTTGATGCAAACGCGCAAGGATGGCGCGGGGGCCAGCGGCGGGCTGACCGGGATCGAGATGGCATTCCTGATCGTGTGGATCGCCGGGTTGACCGTGATCGAGATGGCATAGATGATCGAATTGAAGCTCGTCGAAGAAC
>CAZXHW010000510.1:0-6215 GCA_964639915.1 uncultured Heliomicrobium sp. | reverse complement strand
CAATGCCAACGGGCGAGGAGTTCCGGCTGCCGCTGTTTTACGGATCCAGGCCGATGGTTCACAAACTTATGAACCGGCTGCTCGCTTTGATCCAGCACAAAACAAGTTTGTCCCTGCGGAAATTGATCTTGGCCCGCCAACCGATCAGGCCTTCCTGATCGTATTCGGCACGGGATTGCGGCACGCCGCCCCATCATTGGTTGAAGCCAGAATTAATGACCTGATTGCAGATGTCGTTTACGCTGGCCCGCAACCAGACTTCAGCGGCTTGGATCAGGTCAACCTGCGGCTGCCCAGGAGATTAATTGGGTTAGGCGAGGTGGTCGTAAATTTGATGGTGGACGATCAAAAAGCCAATCCAGTGACCGTGGCAATCAAGTAAGCACTGGTCAACTGCCGATTGCTGCGAGTTTTTCAACTTCAGGTTGGGCCAGTTTTCCCATCAGCGTGGCTCAGCCTGAATTTCAACCGTTTCCTCAAGCTTCGCGCTATACGAAACCGTCAGCCGAATGCAGCCCTGCTAACCGATTTAGTATAGAATCCTTTGCGCAGTTATAAACTTATCACCGAAGTGATTGAAATCATTGCTTAATCAGCTTCTGAAAAGGCAGGAGCAAGGCATAAGCCTTGCTAACACAACGGCTCACCCCAAACGATCTTTTGAAAAGATTGAAAAAAAACTGTCGAGGTTTCGGGAAGGACCTCGATTTTGTGCGGAGGAAAAAGATGCTCTTTGCCACTGCTTCAGAATTGCTTGCAAGCCGCCGCCTGATGCGAGCGGCGCTATTGATCAGTTTCTTGACCTCTTTGTTCACGCTGGTTGTCGCGCAAGACCAGGCTGTACGTGTTGCCCGCATCAGCTTGATCGAAGGTGAAGTTAGTTATCAGCGCACCGGCGATGGCCAGAACTGGTATGACGCTTCATTGAATCTGCCGCTGAATGAACGTGACCAGATTTACAGCGGCCCCGGCGGTCGAGCCGAAGTTCAAATCAGCGGACGCAACCTGATCCGCATTGACCGCAACTCCAATCTGCGGTTTTCCCAATTCAACAACGGAACAATTCAATTTGCCTTGCCTGTCGGAAATGCGACGTTTCGCGTGGACAGCCTGGATCGGCGTCAATTTAGCGTCGTAGACGCGAACGATTTGGGAAAAGACGATCCGGTCTATTTCGAAGTGGACACGCCGATTGTCGCCGTCACGTTTTTGAAAGAAGGCAGCTACCGCATCAACGTGCAGGATGACGGAACCACCGAAGTTATTGTCCGGCGCGGACAAGCTGAGGTTTACAACCGTGACATCGGCGCAGTGGCGGTCAAACAAGGCCGCCGCATTGTCGTTGATGGGCGCGATGCCAACTACTTCCAAATTGCTCGACTGGAAGACAAAGACGATTGGGATCGCTGGAATGACCGCCGCGATGACGATCTGTCTTCACGGGCCGAAAACTCGCGCAGCGCGCGTTACATTCCCGTAGCTGTTCCTGGCGTTTACGATCTGGATACTTACGGCGAATGGTACGAATCGCCTGATTATGGCTGGGTTTGGTCGCCACGCAGCGTTGCTGTTGGTTGGGCACCGTATAGGGCAGGTTACTGGCGGCACTATTCGGGCTGGGGCTGGACCTGGGTTTCGTACGAACCTTGGGGATGGGTTCCTTACCATTACGGACGTTGGGCATGGTATCGCAGCCGTTGGTGCTGGGTGCCAACCGTTTCAGTCGGCTGGGGCTGGGCGCCTCATCAAGTCGCTTTCTTTGGTTGGGGCAGTGGTTACAACCAGGGCTATCGTGATGGGTATCGCGACGGGCGCTACGGTTGGTACGGCTGGTGTCCATTAGGGCCGCGTGACCGTTATTACGGCGGTCGCGGGTCAACCACCATCGTAAACAACACGACCATCATCAATGCGCGTTCGCTGGACAATTATAATGCGCCCGGTGGCGTCAGCGTCATGGATGGCCGCAAGTTCGACAACGGGCGAGTGGTCGTCACGCAGAATGACATCAAGAATCCGGGCGAAATTACTTTGCCCCCTGCTCCTCCTCGGGGAGCTGGTCAGCAACAGGTAGATAGCTCTTTGCCGACCATGTTGCGCGGCGAAGAGTTCAAACCGGTGCAGGCTGCACCTACGCGTGAACTGAAAGTCGAACGAATTGAAATTGCTCGTCGTCTGGAAGCTCCTGTGATCGAACGCCGCCCAGTGTCAGGATTGGATCGCACTGGCGCTCCGGGCAGAGGAGAATCCGGCGGGTATCAGACTCGTGATGGTCAGCCTGGGACTGCAGCATCGGGTCGAAGCGCTCCGATTCGCAACGCAGACGGCAATTCTGCGCCGCCAAGCCGGGTTCAGGATGGACAGATCGTTCGCCCTGACCGTCAACCGCGTGAAAGCGAATATAGAACTGTTGACCGGATTCCTGCGCCGACGCGAAGCTTGCCGGAAAGCGAGCGCAGCAATCCGTCACGTGATTCTGTAGATACGCCGCGCTCAACACCGAATCGTGAGGCTGATCGTCCCATGCGCAGTGAATCACCGCGCACGTATGATCCGCCGCGCAGTGAAGCTCCGCGCCGCTACGATCCGCCGCCATCGCGTCCGGTTGAACGACCTTCATCGCCGCCACCGTCGCGTGAATCGGCTCCGTCCAGAAGCGAACGCGCGCCGGAACGGCCATCTTCGCCGCCGCCTTCGCGCGAGTCATCGCCACCGCGCGAATCGGCTCCATCCCGAAGTGAGCGTGCGCCGGACAAACCATCTTCGCCACCCTCAAGGGAATCGGCACCTTCACGCCCGATCAAACCCGGCAACTAGGTTTGAATCGGCGATCAAAAAGAAAAGGCGGCACTCAATGCCGCCTTTTCTTTTTGCTAATTGCTTGGCAGTAAGTTCAGCCGAAGCTTGTCACATTGCGCGATTTTTCGCGGTGACGTTCAAACGCCAATTCAATCAACCGATCAATCAACTGGCTGTAACTGAGCCCGCTGGCTTCCCATAGCTTCGGGTACATGCTGATCGAAGTGAAACCAGGCATGGTGTTGATTTCATTCAACAGCAATTTGCCGGTTTCTTTTTCTAGGAAGAAATCCACGCGCCCCAACCCCGATCCATCAATCGCCTGAAACGCGCGCACCGCCAATTGCTGAATTTCCGCTGTTTGCGCCTCGCTCAAGTTGGCAGGGATTTCCAATCGAGCGCCGTCGGCGCTGATGTATTTAGCTTGGTAATCGTAAAACTCGGCGGACTGCGGAACGATTTCTCCTGGCAGGCTGGCTGTTGGCTGATCGTTACCCAGCACGCTGACTTCGATTTCGCGGGCATCCACGCCACGTTCAACGACAATCTTGCGGTCATATTTTGCCGCCAAAGCAATTGCCTCATTCAAGCTTTTGGCGTCTGTCGCTTTGGAAATGCCGACGGAAGAACCCAGGTTAGCCGGTTTGACGAAGCAGGGAAATCCGATTTCTTCCACAACGCGCAATTCGATCAACAACGGGTCTGCTTCCCATTGCGAACGCAAAAAGTGAACGAACTCGACGATGGGCAAACCGGCTTCGCGGAACAACCGTTTCATCACGACTTTATCCATTCCGGCCGCTGATCCCAAAACGCCACAACCGACATAAGGCACATCAGCCATTTCCAGCAAGCCCTGAATCGTTCCGTCTTCGCCGTACGTGCCGTGCAGAACTGGAAAAACCACATCCAACTTATCGCGCTTGCCAGGTTCGTTTTCGCCGCTGAAGCGCGCCAAGCCTTTTTCGGTCGGATCGCCAAAGATGGCCACGTGCTGATCGGCATTGGTCATCACCGCGCTGGGCAGCAGGTTCGTTGCCTCGCTGGAAGCCAGCCACTTGCCCGCTTTGGTAATGGCAATCGGCACAACTTCGTATTTGTCGCGATCAAGCGCATTGATAATTGATTCAGCCGAACGCAGCGAAACTTCGTGTTCGCCAGAACGTCCTCCGAAAATGACTCCAACCCTAAGCTTGTTTTCCAAACAGTCTCCTGGAACTTTAGGAAAGAGCAACCACAGAAAGCGCAGAAAACACAAAAAAGACCGACAATGAGTTCTTTTGTGCCTTCTGTGTTTTTTGTGGTTGGTTTTGTTTTGCCATTACATGATTTTTTTGCCGAACGCCGACAGGATCAATTGCACGCCAAGTTCTGCGGTTTTGTTTGAGATGTCCAGCACCGGATTGACTTCAGTCAACTCGAACGAAAGCATCTTGCCCGAATCAGCGACCTTTTCCATCGCCAGATGACTTTCGCGATACGTTGGGCCGCCTGGAACCGGAGTGCCGACGCCGGGTGCGAAGTCAGGATCCACGAAATCCATATCCATCGTAACGTGAAAACCCGCAGTCCGCCGCGAAGCCAGCCACATTGCTTCATCCATGACGGCGCTCATCCCACGTTCGTCCAGTTCGCGCATTGTCACGACGCGAATGCCCGACGCTTTCAGCGCGATGGCTTCGTCGGGGTCAACGCTGCGCGCGCCGATCAGCACGCAATCTTCGGGATAAACTTTCGGCGCAAAGCCGCTGATTTCCGTTAACTCTTTCGCTCCTTTGCCCAAAATTGCGGCGAAAGGCATGCCGTGAATGTTGCCAGATGGAGAAGTTTCCGGCGTATTCATATCGCCGTGCGCATCGAACCAAATGACACCAACTCGTTTGTCTTGCTGGTGATGAAAAGCCGAAAGCCCACCAACGCTGCCAATGGCGATGGAATGATCGCCGCCCAGCACAATCGGCGTCGAACCGGCTTCAAGCGCGGCTTCAACTTGATCGGCCAGTTTCTGGCAAGCAGCAGCAATCTCAGGCAGATATTTTGCTTTGCCGTTGCTAATTGGCAACATTTCAGGATTGCGAACCGGAATGTTGCCCGCGTCCGTAACTTCATAGCCAAGCGTTGCCAAGCGTTCATTCAATCCTGCGACACGAATTGCCGAAGGTCCCATGTCTACGCCTCGGCGATCAGCGCCCAGGTCCATCAATACCCCGATAATCGTTGCCTTTTTTTGCAGATTCATGCTTTTACCTCAATCACTTTACAGCTTTAACCAATGTGAAAACGCGGTCATATTTGCTGCGTTGACGCAAAGCGCGAAACACAATCTGGCTGAAACCCGCTTCGTGCATCATCCGCGTCATTTCTTCACTGGTAGGAAAATGCGCATCGGCTTCCGCGTTATCCCGCGCAATGAACCGGTAATAGTTTCGCCTGACCGATTGCAGCAAAGAATGAGGAGTGATTTTCGGCGCAAGTTCATCGGCGATCAACAGCCGTCCGCCGGGAACCAGCACTCTATGAATCTCTTTCAAATAACGTGCGCCGTCCAAACGATGAAAAGCCATTCCCGAAGTGACCAGATCGAAGCTGTCTTTTTCAAATTTGAGATGAGAAAGTGGCATCATCCGCCATTCGGTTTTCGAACTTGCTTTCGCTGATTGCGCTGCTAGTCGCGCTTCTTCGACCTTTTCGTGCGTTTCATCAACGCCGATGATCTTTCCATCCTGGCCAATTTTGCCCACAAACTGCCGAGCCAGAATTCCAGTTCCAGTGGGCGCATCCAGCACGCGCATGCCGGGAAACGGCTCAGCGGCTTCAATGATTTGAGCGATGGTTGTTTGGTAATCCAACCCGGTGCGGCGCTGAAAATCATGCGCAATCCGCTGCTCAAACTGGCTAAGCCAGGTATCAATGATTACTGCTTTCTGCTTTTGACTTGCCGGATTCGCCGGTGATTCGTTGTTGGGCAATTGCTGCGAGCCCAGCAATTGTGAGCCTTCATTTTTTACAGCCATGGAGCAATGATCCTCTGGGGGAAGATCAAGGGGAGCAAGGAGACGGTTTATGTCTGCCTTCAGGCAATTATCTGTGGGTCAATCAATTCGCCTGAAGGCAGCATTCAGATCTTTAGGGTAAATCTTCGTGGCAAAACTTTATGGTTTCAACCGATACAGCATTCGCGGGAAGGGAATGGTTTCGCGCACGTGGTCAATGCCGCAAAGCCAGGTCACACAACGTTCGATTCCCATGCCGAATCCGCCGTGCGGAACGCTGCCGTATTTTCGCAAATCCAGATACCAGTCAAAAGCTTCGGGCGGCAGCTTGTGCTCGTGAATTCTTTGCAGCAACAGTTCGTGTGAAGACATGCGTTCGCCCCCGCCAATGACTTCGCCGTAACCTTCCGGAGCCAGCACGTC
>CAZXHW010000509.1:0-6216 GCA_964639915.1 uncultured Heliomicrobium sp. | reverse complement strand
GATCGTGAAATGTTTGCTATTCGGCTGACTGAACTCACACCCCGCGGACAAGCAAGGTCGCTATCGAAGCGGCTTGGTGTTGCACCGTCCTTGGTTAGCCTGTGGCGGAAAGGTGAATGCGCTCCGAGCGAGCCTATGTTCGAGCGGCTTTGCCAGGATTTGAAGGTTGACCCCAATGTCCTTGCACTAGGTGGAGTAGAGGGAATCAGAAGTCATAGCCGTAATTCGCTGACTGTTTGGCTTGAAAAGCTTGGGCTTCGGAATTGCAATTCGCAGGACAAATTCATTCCCGGAATTGTCTTTCGTTTGGAGCGGTCGCAACTCGCGCTTTTCCTCAATCGTTTATTTGCGACTGATGGCTGGGTGGCAATTACGAATGGCCAGAATCCGGCCCTGGGTTATGCGACGGTCAGCGAACAGTTGGCACGGCAAGTTCAGCATCTGCTGCTGCGATTTGGGGTCATAGCCAAGTTGCGAAAGCGATCTGTGAAGTATGCTGAAACTCGCCGTATTTCCTGGCAGTTGGACATTACACACGGAGATTCAATCCGAAATTTTGCAAGGCAAATCGGCATCTTTGGCAAAGAAGAAAAATTGGCTCAGGCCGTAACTCTTCTTTCCTCAGAAACCACACGCAACAATCGCGATCTTATTCCAGTAGAAGTTTGGAGTGATATTGAGCGCAGCAAAGGTGCAGAGTCATGGGCATCGCTTGCTCGCCGAGCCGGGCTGAAATCCGATACCAACATCCATGTTGGAAAACGCGCGCTCAGCCGATCGCGTTTGCTCCAGCTAGCCACAGCGCTAAATAACGACCATATGGCAGCTTTGGCGCAAAGTGATGTTTACTGGGACGAAATCGTTTCCATAGAGTACCAGGGCGAAAGACAGGTGTACGACCTGACGATTCCTGACACTCACAACTTTGTTGCCAACGATATTTGTGTTCACAACACAGCGTTCGCGCTGAACATCGCGCAGAACGCAGCGCTGGGGCAGGATTCGTCCGGGCGAGTTCATGAAGAGCGTAAGAAAGCTGTTGTCGGGGTTTTCTCGCTGGAAATGAGCAAAGAGCAGTTGGTTCAGCGCTTGATGTGTTCCCAGGCGCAGGTGGACGCGCACCGCTTGCGCAGCGGAATGCTTAACAAAGACGACTGGCGGCGGTTGGCGCTGGCGGTCGGCGAACTTTCCCAAGCGGATATTTTTCTGGACGACACACCCGGCATTAACACGCTGGAAGTTCGCGCCAAAGCCCGCCGGTTGAAAAACGAGCAGAAGGGCTTGGACCTACTGATTATTGACTACCTTCAGTTGATGAGCGGCAAGGGCCGCATAGAATCCCGCCAACAGGAAGTGTCCCAGATTTCGCGCGAACTGAAGATTCTGGCCAAGGAATTAAATGTTCCGCTGATTGCGCTTTCACAGCTTTCGCGCGCGACTGAAACTCGCACCGATCACAGACCGCAGCTTTCCGACTTGAGAGAATCCGGAGGTATCGAGCAGGATGCCGACGTCGTGATGTTCATTTACCGCGAAGAAGTCTATAAGCCGGAAACTGAAAAGCAGAACATTGCCGAAATCATCATCGGTAAACAGCGTAACGGCCCGATTGGCAGCGTTGAACTGGTTTTCCGCAAAGCACTCACACGCTTTCACGACATGTCACGCGATTCGATGGAATAAGGTTCATGCTGCAACTTACGAATCAACGTCCTACCTGGGCGGAAATTTCCCTTTCCGCGTTGACGGAAAATTACCAGGCATTGAAACGGCATTTGGCCCTTACTGGCACCGCCACGCCCCTGATGGCAGTCGTCAAAGCCAATGCTTACGGTCACGGCGCGGTGGAGTGCGCGCGGGCGCTTGAAGCAGTTGGCGCTGACTGGTTCGGCGTAGCCTTAGTTGAAGAAGGCGTTGCGCTGCGACAAGCAGAAATCAAACAGCCAGTGTTTTGTCTCGGTGGATTCTGGCGGACGCAAGGCAAGTTGGTTCTCGACCATAATTTGACTCCGGCGCTATTCCGAATGGATTTGGCAGAAGAATTGAACGAGCGCGCAAAAGCAGCCGGACGTATCGTCAATTATCATTTGAAAGTGGATACAGGAATGGGAAGGCTCGGCGTGCAGCTTGATGATCTTGCGGAGTTTGCGCGGGCTTTAATGGCTTTCGACCATATCAAAATGGATGGCGTGATGACCCATTTTGCCGACGCTGACAGCGATGAATGTGATTACACGGAACAACAAATTCATCGCTTTGAAGACGCCGTTTCAACCTTGCGCGAAATTGGGTTTCAACCTCGATGGCTTCATCTGGCAAATAGCGCAGGGCTGCACGCTTATCCCCAAGCCCACGGCAATTTGGCGCGCGCGGGAGCGGCAATGTATGGCTTGGTGCGCGACGTTTTGTCTCCCAGACAGGAAGCTCTGCCGCTCAAGCCAGTGATGTCATTGCATTCGCGGATCGTTCTGCTCAAAACCGTTCCGCCAGGAACTTCACTTGGCTATGGGGCCACGTTTACCACTCGCCGGGAAAGCAAGATTGCGACGTTGCCGATTGGCTACGCTGATGGGTATCGCAGGGCGCTGTCAAACAAGGGCAACGTGATGATTCGCGGAAAGTTTGCGCCAGTTGTTGGCCGCGTCAGCATGGATTTGACGCTGCTTGATGTGACCGATGTCCCGGACGTTCAGCTTGGCGATGAAGTGACGTTGCTTGGCGAGCAGCAAGGCTTAAAGATTTGTGCGGAAGATCTGGCAGAACAGATTGGCACGATCTCTTATGAAATTGTCACTGGCATTTCTGCCCGCGTGCCTAGGATTTATAAACCTTAGCCAGGAAATCGCTCAATGCCCAACAGGCACCGGAATGCTTCGATAGGTTTCGTAGTGGAAATTGAGCAGAATGCTGTCATCGGTTTCTGAACGAACGACAACCTGATACGCAGGCGGAAACCCCTCGTGACCATTTTTCTTCATTTGCTTCTTCAGTTCGATCAGATGCTCTGGTGAGGTGAAAAACTCCGCCGCCGCCTGAGTGCCCGCCGAGTTCACGCCGGAAAAAATCACCGTGCGATGTTGATGATTGGTCGTGCTTTCGCTGGGTAACACAGTGATCAGCCCGTAAGTTTGCACTGGGCGGCTCTTGGGATCACGTTTGACAGCATAAAGCCGCTCCTGTGGTTTTCCAGGCTCTTTGCTAAAAATGGCGTCCAAATAGTTGACGGTCAGCGGGCATTTTTCCAGGAAATGACCGACAGCGGGACTATATTCCGGCGCTCCAAGCAGAATTACGTTGCGCCGCCGCAAGGTCGGCACCGTGATTACTTTTTCGGGGAAAAGCTGCGGGGCTGCTCCGGCAGCAAACATGGTTTTTAACGCTGTCATTGCCGCCAGGGTGTCGCCCCAATAAGTGGCATTCGTGGTTAGCGTCAATGTCAGTTCGTTATCGGGAGGCGTTGGATATTTCGTTTTATACCAATCATATAACTCTCGGGGCAAAGGCCGCGCGCCAGGATCGTTGAATGGAGGAGCAGTGGTCAACGGCGAGTCAGTAGAGCTTCGCGGGTGAACTGACAGGCTTGGTTGATTGGCAACGCTGACCACCACATCGGCATTGTGGCTTAAGATGGGTCCCCAAACCTCGCTCAGGATAGGCGCAATGGGTTGGGCAGCAGGCGAAACGGGTTGCTTTGCCCCCAGCAGCAGGTAGAGCAATCCGGCGAGAAACGAAGCGAAGAGAATCCCACCGGCAAATCCTCGCTGGAATGTTTTCTTTTCCTGATGGTCTGGAATTTCAAGTGGTGCCGGAACTTCCTGCGGCAACGATACCGGAACAAGCGTAGAATTGAATTGGGCTGTCTGAAGGCCATTAGCTTCAGATTTTTGATCAAAAGGGGTTTCAACAAAATGCGGGCAATAGGAGCCCTTTGTTAATTCAATGCGAAACGCGGCGTCAGGCTGTTCGTGATCGTATAGCTCTAAAAGCTTCTTTCGTAATGCGAAGGCTCGATTTCGCACAGCCGAATCATCGCTTGGAGAGTAATTGCTCGGTCGCCCAAGAGCTTCAACCCCAATCAGATACTCAGTCAGTTCATTGCCTCTCCCGGCAAATTCCATTTCGCAAACGTATTTCAGAAAACTTTTTAGTTGGTCCGCTCGGGCAAAAGTGTGGCTATGCAAGGCCGCTTCAAGCGCCGCTCGCTTTTGCTCAAGGGAAATAGACTGGCTTGTTTCGACGACAGCCTCGCTCATAAGTCTTTTAGATTGAAGGTTGTTTGCTAAAGAGAAAACGTTTGCAGCCAGATGTTAGCAAACGTTTTGAGACGTTCCAATACTTGCCAGAAATTTATGACCGCAGTACAAGTTACCCGCTTTCCTACCAATAAAAAGATAGATTTGCTTTGCTGGCTTCAAGTCGTTTTCTTGTAGTTGTTTTTCGCCCCCAGTTTCTCTGGGGGCGTTTGCTATCCAAAAATTTAGATCACAACTCGGCAGAGGAACGGCTCAGCTTGGAGCTTGTCCCTGACCGGTAGCAAACTTTCAAACTTCATTTCCCTCTGGAGACAACCATGACTAGAACCAGCGTAAGAATTCTTGCGTCGGCACTGCTGACATTGTTGTTAGTGGCAACCGCTTTCGCGCAATCCGATCGCGGCACGCTGACAGGAACAATCTCAGACAGCAATGGCGCTGCTGTTCCGGGAGCCACCGTAACGGCAACAAACCTTTCGACAAATTCGTCTTCGTCAGCAGTCACAAGCAGCGAAGGCGTTTATGCGATTCCGGCGCTTCCGCCTGGAACGTACAAAGTTCGTGTTGAGAAAACCGGTTTCAAAGCCGCAGAAATCGGCGGCGTAACCCTTGTCACGGGCAATAGCGCATCCGCGAATATCACGCTGACTGTTGGTCAAGTGACTGAAGTCGTAGAAATTGCGGCTCAACAAGGCGCGCAAGTGCAGACGGAAAACGCCAAGGCAAGTTCACAGGTTGCCAACAAACAAATTGACGAATTGCCATTGGTAGTTGCAGGCACGATGCGCAGCCCGTTCGATTTGACGCTGCTGACGCCTGAAGCAAAACCGATAGGCCTAGGCGGTGACGCAGGGGTTCAGGGGCCTGGTTATTCGTCGAACTTTTCGATTGGCGGCGGACAAGGAGGAACCTGGGGAATCACGCTTGATGGCGCTTCTTCCGCCACATCGCGCTTCGGCTCAACTGAATGGTCAAGCTTGAACACACCTTCGATTGACGCCATCACCGAGTTCGCGGTGGATACAAATGGCTTCAAGGCCGAATCAGGCCGGGCGCAGGGTGGAAGCCTGAACTTTTCATCGAAATCCGGGACAAATGAATATCACGGAACAGTTTACGAATTTGCGCGCAACAACTACTTCGACGCGCGCAACTATTTCGAAAACAAAACCAGCGTCTTGAAGCAGCACGATTTCGGGCTGACTTTCGGCGGACCTGTCTGGATTCCGAAAATCTATAACGGAAAGAACAAAACCTTTTTCTTTGGCTCGGCGGAATGGTTTCGCAACCGAGCCGGTTCCGGCACCTTCGTCACTTCTGTGCCAACATCGGAAATGTATCAGGGCGATTTCAGCAAATGGGTAGATCCGACTGGCAAACTGTTGCCGATCTATGATCCTGCGACCACCCGTGCAAATCCGAATTTCAATTCTAGTTTGCCCATCAGCGAATCGAACCCGCGCTTTATCCGGGATCCCTTTCCTGGAAACATCATTCCAGCCAATCGGTTTAGCCCGTTGGCAAAGAATTATTTGGCTTATGTCGGCAACACAGTGTTCCCGAATTCGGCAGGAGCACCGGGAACATACGGGTACGTGAACAACAATTTCCGCAGCTTCGCGGGTAGTTCGCTCTTTCCCTGGACGAAGTGGAGCATCAAGCTGGATCACAACTTCAACGAACGGCATAAGATCAGCGGTCTGTACAATTACGGCCTGAGCGAAGTATTGCCGGGCATTGACGGATTCCCGCAATTGCCTGCTTCGGTCAGCAACTTCCGCTACACCCAGCAGGACAGCCACGTTTACCGCGTCAATTACACGTGGACCATCAGTCCAAAGCTGGTGAATTACCTGTACGGCGGCGTCAATTGGTGGAAACAGTTCAACTACACGCCAAACATTGGCGGCGGTTGGAAATCCAAAGGCATCTGCTTACCGGGCGCTTTTAACTGCGACGAGGC
>CAZXHW010000508.1:0-6218 GCA_964639915.1 uncultured Heliomicrobium sp. | reverse complement strand
GATGGCGCTCGATACATCGGCGCGCTGGCGCTTTCCGGCGGCGGCATGCACTCGGAACAACGGCTGCGCGCGATTTTGGACAATCGCTGCACTGTGCTGGTTTGCACGCCAACGTATGCGCTGCATCTAGCCGAAGTTGCCGATGGATTGGGGCTGAATCTGCGCGATTCCGACATTCGCGTCACAATTCACGCAGGCGAACCCGGTGCGAGCGTTCCAAATGTCAAAAGCCGGATTGAATCTGCCTGGGGCGCTCGTTGTTTCGACCACGCAGGCGCAACCGAAGTCGGGGCTTGGGCGTTTGATTGCCAGGCCGAAGACGGCGCGATTCACCTGAACGAACTCGAATTCCTCTTTGAAGTGATTGATCCGAAAACCAGCCAGCCGGTTGCTGAAGGCGTTCGCGGCGAACTGGTTATTTCTACGCTGGGGCGTGCCGGAATGCCTGTGCTGCGCTATCGAACGGGCGATTTGGTGGAATTGACCACAGAACCATGCGCTTGCGGACGAACGCTGGCGCGCATCAAAGGCGGCGTGCTAGGACGCGCCGACGATATGCTGACCGTGCGCGGTGTGAATCTGTACCCTGCGGCAATTGATAACCTGATCCGCGCGATTCCTGCGATCACTGAATTTGAAGTAGAAATCCGCCGCGTCGCCGAAATGGATGATCTGCTGCTGAAAGTCGAAACCGATGAGCGGTCTGCGTTCGTTGAAATTGAGCAGGCGATTCTCGCCGCCTTCCGTGCTCAATTGAATATCCGCGTCAGCGTTGCACAAGTCGAGCGCGGTAGCTTGCCGCGATACGAATTCAAAGCACGACGCTATAAGCGAGTAGAGGAGTGACTGTTAATAATGTGTTCTTTGATGAAGCCCTAGTAGTTTTAAGATGGCTTATTGACCAGAAATTAAGAGCATTGATGAAGGCAACACCTGAAATAGAAAGAATGTTTAGCGACCTCAAAGAGGAAATCATCTGGCTTCATTGCGATTGGAAGCAATACAGAGCGCTATTCGGAACGAATGCGGACCGCGTTGAAATACTAAATGCAACCGCAGGCATCTTCTTTCACGACATTCATGACCTATATCTAAACTACATTACCTTGCGAATCTCTCGTCTCGTCGACCGTCGTCGTGACGTCATAAGCTTGCGGCAATTGTTTAACGATCTGAAAAAACAAAATCACAATAATCTGGCAGAGATTCAATCAATGTCTCGATCACTCCTGAAAATTGAGCAAATGTCGAAACCGTTTGAAGATCGTCGTTCGAATAGGATCGCGCATCGAAGTAAGAAAATCGCTTTTGGCATCGAAATGTTGCCGGGGATTTCTCGCCAGATGGTTGAGGACGTACTTGAAGAGGTTCGCACGTTTATGAACTTGTTTTCAGTTACAGTGCAGGACACCGAATTGGATTTCGAGCTTTTGGGAATGAATACAGATGCTGAGGCACTTATGACAGCCCTCAAGAAAGCTTTACTTTACGATGAATTGATTTCAAGTGGGCAAGTTCCTGCAACACATTTCAAAGAATCTTATGTCGATAGAAACATCAAACGCCAAGACTGAAGTTGGAAACTATTTTGTCTCCAACTATCCGCCATTTTCGCAGTGGAAGCAGGAGAATACTGAAGACGCGGTCGCGGCGCTGAATCAACCACCGCGCCCCGAGCAGCCGCTCGGTCTGTACATTCACATTCCGTTTTGCCGCAAGCGGTGCAAGTTTTGTTACTTCAAGGTCTACACGGATAAAAACGCTTCGGACATTGATCGCTATCTGAACGCACTGATCAAAGAGAATGAACTGTACAGCCAGATGCCAGCCTTGCAGGGAAGGCAGTTGCGGCTGGCGTATTTCGGCGGAGGCACGCCTTCGTACATCAGCGAACGGCAGCTTGCCTATCTGGTCGAAGGCTTGAACCGGCACGGCAGTTGGGAACACGCAGAAGAAGTGACGTTTGAATGCGAGCCCGGCACCTTGCGCAAATCGAAGCTCGAAACCTTGAAAGAAATTGGCGTCACGCGGCTGAGTTTGGGCGTGGAGCATTTCAACGATGCAATTCTGGCAGCGAATGGCCGCGCGCATTTATCGGCAGAAGTCTACAAAGCCTACGAATGGGCGCGCGAAGTGGACTTTGCGCAAATCAACATTGACCTGATTGCCGGGATGATGGGCGAATCGGAAGACACCTGGCGCGATGCGGTTCGGCGCGCGCTGGAACTGGAACCGGATTCGGTGACGATTTACCAGATGGAGCTTCCGTACAACACGGTGATTTCGCGCGAGATGATCGAGCAAGGATTGGATTCGCCCATTGCTGATTGGCCGACCAAACGGCGCTGGCTGGATTATGCCTTCGCTGAATTTCAGGCGCGCGGGTATCGTGCGGCAAGCGCTTACACGCTGGCGACAACCAAAAAGCCGACGCGGTTTATTTACACCGATAACCTGTGGCATGGCGGCGATATGATCGGACTGGGCGTGTCGTCGTTCTCCCACTTCGACGGCGTGCATTTCCAGAATCATCCCGGTTTTGAAGACTACGTTCAGGCTTTGGAGTCTGAAAAGTTGCCGCTCTGGCGTGCGCTGAAATTAACGCCCAAACAAAACCTGATTCGTGAAATGGTTTTACAGCTCAAGACCGGCGCGATTGATTCCGGATATTTTCGTCGTAAATTTGATGTAGATGTCTGGCAGGAGTTCCAGCCAGTCTATGAACGGTTGAGCCAGGAAGACATGCTGCAACGCAACAACGGCAGCATTGAACTGACGCGGCGCGGACTGTTGCAGGTAGACCATTTTCTGGCGGAATTCTTTGAACCCGAATTGAAGGCTGTTCGATACGCTTAACCTCAAAATATAACTATGAACTCAAACACTTATGACGTGATCGTAATGGGTGGAGGCCCTGCGGGCAGCACGGTTGCCAGCATCCTCGCCCGCGAAGGCCGCAAGGTCGTGCTTTTCGAGAAAGAACAGTTCCCGCGCCACCACATCGGCGAATCGTTAATGACCGATACGTTTTGGACGTTTCAGCGAATGGGGCTGTTGGAAAAACTGAAAGCCAGTCCCTTTACTCGCAAATACAGCGTGGCGTTTGCCAATCCGGCGGGCAAAGAATCGCGTCCGTTTTACTTCTTCGAAGCCAATCACCACGAAAGCGCCGTCACCTGGCAGGTGACGCGATCAGAATTTGACTTGATGTTGATCACGCACGCTGCGGAACAAGGCGCGACTATTCATCAAAAAACGCAGGTCAAGCAAGTCTTGTTTGATGGCGATCAAGCGGTGGGCGTTGAAGCGCTAATGCCGGATGGTTCGCTGCAACAGTTCCACGCCAAAGTCGTCGTGGATGCGACTGGGCAAACCGCCATGCTGTCGAACAAATTCCGCTGGCGGCAGCGCGATCCGAAGCTGAAAAAAGCCGTGCTGTATTCCTATTTCAAAGGCGCGCACCGTGAACCGGATTTGAATGGCGGCGCGACCTTGGTGCTGCGCACGGAAGTCGGCAGCAATGGATGGTTTTGGTATATCCCGCTGGAAAACGACATTACCAGCGTCGGCGTAGTCGCTGATCCTGATTATCTGGTCAAAGGGCGCGGGCAGGATTTGGCCAAAATCTTCAATGAAGAAGTTCAGAAATGCGAACCCTGCCGCCGTCGCGTCGAAGGCGCTGAGCGTGTGGATAAGATTTATTCGATTTTGGATTACTCGTATCGCTCAAAACAGAACTCTGGCAACGGCTTCATTCTGATTGGCGATGCGTATGGCTTTCTCGACCCGATTTATTCATCAGGCGTACTGCTGGCGCTAAAGATGGCGGAACTGGCTGCGGACGCGATTCACGATGCATTCAAACACGATGACTTTTCCGGCGAACGATTGGGCCAGTTTCAGCCAAAACTGGATCAAGGCATCGAATCCATGCGGAAACTGGTTTACGCCTTTTACAACGAAGGCTTCAGCTTTTCACAGTTTCTGCGCAAGTATCCTGAACAGCGCGTTAACGTCATTGAACTGCTGATCGGCAATGTCTTCAAAGAAGGTGTGGACGATGTGTACGGGCCGATGTCCGACTTTGCCGAAATCCCGCCGACACTGTGGGAACAGATTGCGCGGACGGAAACCAGCGGCGATTCGCCCGCAAACCCGGAAGAAGCTCTTTCCGCCAAGTATCAGTATTTCGATGACCGCGCGAAGGCGCAGACGCAAGCAGGAGATTAATCCCACCTCTCATGCCCAGTTTCAAACTGCTGCTTGCCCAAATAGCCGTAATTCTGATCGTCGCGCGGTTGGTCGGTTGGTTCTTTCGCAAGCTACATCAGCCGCGCGTGATCGGCGAAATGGTTGCGGGCATATTGCTTGGCCCTTCGTTGCTGGGCTGGATAGCACCGTCAATCCCAGTCACGCTCTTCCCGCGCGAAAAGCTGGGCGGGATAGAGCTGCTAAGTCAGATCGGACTGTTGCTGTTTATGTTTCTGATCGGCTTGGAACTGGATTTGAAACAGTTGCGCGAACTAGGGCGAACAGCAGTCAGTACCAGTCTGGTCAGCATCGTTGCGCCGTTTCTGTTGGGGTTGGGACTGGCATTTTACCTGTACCCGCGATTTTCCAATCAAACAGTCGGTTTTACCGGCTTCGCACTGTTTATCAGCATTGCGATGAGCATCACGGCGTTTCCGGTGCTGGCGCGGATTTTGATGGAGCGTGATCTGCTTCGCACCAAAGTCGGCGCGTTGGCCATCACCTGTGCCGCAGTCAATGACGTTACTGCCTGGTGTGTTTTGGCGGGTATTGTCGTCATCGTTCGGGCATCGGGGTTATGGCTGTCGTTATGGATGACTGTGGCGGGATTGGGCGCATTCGTTTTCGCCATGCTGGTTGTTGTGAAACCCGCGTTGCAGCGGCTGGTAAAACATTTTGAAAAATGCGGCAGCCTGACGCATGACAGTCTGGCTGTGATTCTGCTTCTGACGCTGGTTTCGGGCGGAATTACAGAATTTCTTGGCGTTCACGCTTTGTTCGGAGCATTTCTGGTCGGCGTGGTCATGCCGCGGCAGCACGAATTTGTGCAAGAGCTTTTGCAGCGGCTGGAATCGCTGACGGTCGTCTTGCTTCTTCCGCTCTATTTCGCGTTTACCGGATTGCGTTCCAGCTTTTTGCTGATTTCCGGCGCGACGATGTGGGGATATTGCCTGTTGATCATTGCGCTGGCGGTGATTGGCAAATTCGGCGGTTCGTCGTTGGCGGCCAGGCTGAACGGCCTGTCTTGGCGCGAATCTGCCGCTGTGGGTGTTTTGATGAACACTCGCGGCTTGGTCGAACTGATTATTCTCAATGTTGGGCTTGATCTGGGCGTGCTTTCTCAGGAGTTGTTTTCCTTGATGGTGTTGATGGCGTTGGTCACCACGTTTATGACTTCGCCTTTGTTGAGTTTGATTTATCCCGACAGGGTGATTCGTTCGGAAGCGATTCCGTAGAGACGAGTTTGACTGAACTTTGTCATTTGCGTCCTCGTTGTCATAAACTCGCAGCGCGAGAAAGAATCCAACCAAACCAATTGCGAACCAAACTTCAACGCCTGCGGCGCGGTGTGTTCTTTCCGTCATCAAATTTTCAATTCATGTTGTAGGAGTTATGTTGAAAAAAGTCTGGGTAATTGGATTTCTGCTTTTCCTTTCAGCAAATGTTAGCGCGCAAACCACCAGTATTCTGACCGGCAAGGTGCAGGATCAGGCAGGAGCCGTCATCGCCGGAGCGACCGTCACGGTCAAAAGCCTGGAAACCAACTTGACGCGCACCACCGTGACCGACGGTGAAGGCCGGTACACATTCGCAGAGCTTCGCGTCGGACGTTACGAAGTCCGCGCCGAACAGACGAACTTCAAACCCAACGCCAAATCTTTGACGCTGACCATTGGCGAAACCGTATCCATTGATCTGCAATTGCAGGTGGCTGTTTCCGCCACGGTTGACGTGCTGGATTCCTCTCCGCTGGTCAACACGCAAACTTCGGAATTGAGCTATCTGGTTGGCGAAAAAGCGATTCGCGAATTGCCGCTGAACGGCCGCAATTACACCGATTTGGCGTTGCTGCAACCCGGCGTGGCTGCTTTTCCGTTGCGCGACGGCGGTTCCGTGGTGGCGCACGGATTGGCGATGACGATCAACGGGCAGGACATTCGCGCCAACATCTTTTTGCTGGATGGAAC
>CAZXHW010000507.1:0-6228 GCA_964639915.1 uncultured Heliomicrobium sp. | reverse complement strand
TATCTCTTTAATGAATAAGGTGTAAGCGTACAGACCGCTTTTCAGCGCTTCCCCCGTTGCAGCTAGCAACGGCCAATCAAGTTGAGCGACGGGTTGGGGCTGACTATCGAAAACCTGTTCTCCGTTTTGATCGAAAACCTGCAGGCGCATTTCTTCGCCCGCTTTCTGCGCGATGAACCGGACTTGTTGCTGCTGGATGATGATGGTCACATCCTGCGAAGCTTCGGTTCTACCCTTCGCCACAGACTGGCGCTGATCTTGTGCCAGCACGGATGGGGCGCAAAGCAGCGCACAAAGCGCAATCACAAGAAACTGTTTGATAGACCACATAGCGTTCTTCCTCCTCTAGGTTTTACTTAGACGACGGTCTACACTCATCGCCTGTTAGGGTTCAGTTAAATGGCAAGGCGCACACTTACGCCGTTAATGCTTGAGAAACTTTTGCTCTCACCTTGCTGAAACGAGAAGCTGCGACGAAACCGGAAAGCCTATCGAAAAAAAGTTTATGGAGACTTCAGCACCGTCAGTCAGTCAGTTATTACAGCGATGGAGCGAGGGCGACCGCGACGCGCTGGACCAACTGACGCCGCTGGTTTACGCAGAACTACGCCTGATGGCGCGGCGCTATATGAACCAGCAGCCGCCCGGCCACACGCTGCAAACGACAGCGTTAATTCACGAAGCGTATTTGCGGCTGGTCGGACAGGAAGAGAAACAATGGGAAAATCGCGCCCACTTTTTTGGCGTCGCGGCGCAAGCGATGCGGCATATTCTGGTGGATTACGCCCGCGCGCGGCAGATGGCCAAGCGCGGAGGCGGCGCTCATCAGGTTTCGCTGGATGAAGCTATGGTCATTAGCCCGGAAGGCAGCGACGATCTGGTGGCGTTGAACGACGCTCTGGATGCGCTGGCGTCACTCGACCAGCGACAGAGCCAGGTTGTCGAGATGCGCTTCTTCGGCGGGCTGACCGAAGAAGAAATCAGCCAAGTCTTGAATGTTTCAACGCGCACGGTGCGCAGCGACTGGCGACTGGCGAGGTCATGGCTGCTGCGGGAACTGGATATGGAAAAGCTCGGATGACGCCTGAACGGTATAAAGAGGTCGGATTGCTTTACCGCGCCGCGCTGGAGCTTGAACCGGCACGGTGGAAAGCTTATCTGGTTGAAGCGTGTGGCGGCGATGAAGCGTTGCGGCAGGAAGTTGAATCACTGCTTGAATACGAGAGGCTCGGCGAAAGGTTAATTGATTATCCTGCCTTGGAAGCGGTCGCACGCGCTATGGCCATTGATCAGGCTGCTTTACCAGTTCCGTCCTTAATTGGGCAGAATATTGGTCACTTTCGGATTCTCGCGCTGCTTGGCAAAGGCGGGATGGGCGAAGTCTGGCTGGCTGAAGACGCACGCCTTAGCCGCAAGGTCGCCGTAAAACGTCTGCCCCTGGAACTCACCGCCGACCCAGAACGCATGCGCCGCTTCGCACAGGAGGCGCGAACAGCCTCTGCGCTCAATCATCCGAACATCATCACAATCCACGAAATCGGCGAAGCCTCAGCAGAACATGGGGCCACACATTACATCGTCACTGAATACATCGAAGGTGAGACGCTACGCCAACGGCTGACGAACGCATCGGACCAGCGCATCAAGCTGGCGGAAGCAGTTGACCTTGCCGCACAGGTGGCCGCCGCTCTGGCCGCCGCGCACGAGGCAGGGATTGTGCATCGCGACATCAAACCGGAAAACGTCATGGTGCGGCGCGATGGACTGGTTAAAGTGCTTGATTTCGGACTGGCCAAGCTGACCGAAATCGCGCCAACTGTTGGAGGTTCACAGTCGTCAACTCTGGCCGGAAACAGCACCGAGGCGGGCGTAGTGATGGGTACGCCGCGGTACATGTCGCCGGAACAGGCGCGCGGCGAGAAAGTAGATTCCCGCACGGATATTTTCAGCTTGGGCGTAATGCTATACGAAATGGTCGCGGGACGTGCGCCGTTTGCGGGCGCAACGACGAGTGATGTGATCGCTGCGGTTCTGCGTGACACACCGCCACCGTTGGCCGAAGCCGCACCTGAAACGCCACTGGAGCTTGAGCGGATCATCGGTCAGGCGCTACGCAAAGACCGAGCGGAACGCTATCAAACCGCCAAAGATTTGCTCGGCGACCTCAATCAGCTTAAAGAACGATTTCTGATGGAAAAGCTGGTCGTCCTGCCAGCCAGTGGAACGAAAAACAAACGCCGCCGCATTGTGTTGATCGCGCTGGCTGTAATGATTGTGAGCCTTGTCATCGGCACGTGGTTTTATTTCCATCGCTCCGGCGCGCCGCCCGCTAAAGACATGGTGCTGTTGGCCGATTTCGATAACCGGACCGGCGACGACATCTTTGACGGAACGCTCAAACAAGGCCTGGCGGTGCAACTGGAACAGTCACACTTCCTCGATATTTTTCCTGAAGCGCGGATGCGACAGACGCTACGGCAGATGGAACGCCCTTCTGCCACACGCGTCACGGCGGAACTGGCGCAGGAGATTTGCGAACGGCAAAATCTGAAAGCTTTTATTGCCGGTTCGATTGCCCCGCTTGGCAGCAATTTCGTGATTACGCTCACTGCGCTGCGAGGCGGCAACGGCGAAGAGATAACGAACACGCAAACTACGGCCACCAGTAAAGAGCAGGTATTACATGCACTCGCCGAAGCAGCCGCGCAGTTACGCGCGCAGTTAGGAGAGTCCTTGAGTTCAATTCAGCAATCCGACAAGCCTCTGGAACAAGCCACGACTTCAGACCTGCGGGCGTTGAAAGCTTACTCGGAAGGTAGTGCACTGATGACTGCGGGCCGCTTCGTTGAAGCGCTTCCCTTCGTCCGGCGCGCCGCCGAGCTTGATCCGCAGTTTGCCGCCGCCTACGACTACTTAACCATCATTTGCCTTGTCACTGAACAGCCCGAAGCGGCGGCGGCGTATGCAACGAAGGCTACCCAGTTGTTTCAGCAAAAAGCCGCGCAGTCAAAAGACTCGGCCAGTGAACTCGCCAGGCTCAGCACTACAGGCTGGTATCACCGGCTGGTCACCGGTAATCAGAGCAAGCAGCTTGAATCCCTGCTGCCGCGCCGCCAACTGGCGCCAAACTCCGCGCCCGCACAGAACGATCTGGGAGGTTCCTATAATTCCATAGGGCAATCCGAGCAGGCGCTGGCTCCGCTCCACGAGGCCATCCGCCTCAATCGCAATTTCGCCGCGCCGTACAGGGTTCTGGCGCAGGCGCTCATCCGCCTCAATCGTTTTGCCGAAGCAAAAGACACGCTAACGCAGGCACTACAACTGAAGCTGGAATTTACCGAGTATCACACCCAACTCTACCAAATCGCTTTTATCAGCGGAGATGCGGCAGGGATGCAGCAGCAGCTTGCTTGGTCACGAGGCCAGCCGGATGAATACGTCGCACTCGACTGGCAGACGGGCGCTGCCGCCTTCGCCGGACAATGGCGGCAGGCGCAAGACTTTTCACGCCGCACGATTGATCTGGCCGTGCGCGGCGACAATCGGGAGGTAGCAGCGCGCTACGCCACCGAGCAGGCGCTGCGCAGCGCGGTGCTGGGCAATTGCCAGATGAGCAAGACGAGCGCCGCGCAAGGACTGACGTTCGGACGCGGGCGATTGCCGCTTGAACGCACGGCGTTGGCATTGGCGTTGTGCGGCGCGCCGCAACAGGCGCAATCACTGGCGAATGAACTGGCCAAACGTTTTCCCGAAGACACCGTAAGCAATGAAATCTGGCAGCCTCTCATTCGTGCCGCACTGCAACTGCAACGTGGGGGAGCCGGTCAGGGAGCCGCACAAGCAATCGAATCCTTGCAGGCCACCTCGCGTTATGAATCCGTCGCCGAATTCTGGCCGCAATATTTGCGCGGGCAGGCTTACCTGAAACTGGGTCGCGGTGCGGAAGCCACTGCGGAGTTTCAAAGGATTCTCGATCACAGAGGTTACGCGCCGTTCTCGCCTTTGTATCCGCTCTCGCAATTGGCGCTAGCGCGGGCAGCAGCACTGATGGGTGATACGGTTAAGAGCCATAAAGCTTACGAAGATTTCTTTGCGGTCTGGAAAGAAGCCGACTCTGATCTGCCCATTTTGCGCGAAACGATGAGAGCGTATAAAAAGTGAGCGATGGCCTGCTACTGCGTTACGGCGATGGCAGGCCATCGTTTTGGCGTAAGCCTTCAATGAATTTTACGGCGCGAAGTAGCCGGACAGATCAATCACCAGATCCGTCGTGCTGGAAGCGAAGCGTTTAAAAGCTCCGTCGCTTCCAAGCCCTACGGTGAAGTGGCGGTTGAAAACTTGGCCGCTCCGGTAGTTCGACGTCGCGACATTCGGTTGGCTAGCATCGCTTCGCCAGAAGGTCAGGAAGCCGTTGGCACTGACGTTCAACGTGGTCGCGTTGCCGACGACGGCTTTCGCGGCTGCGGGAATGCCTGTGCAAACACCCGTCGCAGATTGCAAATATGTCGTGCCTCCGGCCATTTGCGCGCCCGGCGTGAAGCAGGCCGTTTGCCCCGCGCGTGTGTCGAGCAAGCGCACCGGCGTCGGCAAAGTGTTAAACAGCAAGCCTTGTCCATTGCTGTCATTGAGTTGTGTGCTGAAATAGCCCAGCACGTCCACCACCAGATTGGTCGCCGCTGTCGTGTAGATGTTGAATTGACCGCTCGGCGAAAGGCCCACGGTGAACGGCGCATTCATATTGATTCCTGACTGATAGTTCGAGCTGGCGGCCAGAGGCCGCATCGCGTCCGCAGGAAAAAGCGTCAAGAAGCCGTTGGCTTGCGGACCAACAGTGGTCGCATTGCCGACCAAAGCCTGCGCTCCGGCAGGAATCAACACGCCATCACAAGTCGTCGTGCCAAGCTGCGTCGTCGTCGAACCTGCCGTCAGCAATGCACCCGGAGTGAAGCAAGCGGTTTGTCCGGCTCGCGTGTCCAGCAAGCGCACCGGATGCGGCAGCGGATGAAAGTACAACCCGCTGACAGATGGCGGCGCGTAAAAGCCAGTAATGTCTACGACGACATTGGTGTTGGTCGTGACGTAAATGTTGAAAGCTCCGTCAATGGCTCCAAGCCCGACCGTGAAAACATTGTTGAGCACTTGATTGGCTGCAAAGTTGGAATTGGCGACCAGCGGACGCGTGATGTCGCTGGGATAGAGCGTCAAGAATCCTCCGCCAGATTCGATGGTCGTGATGTTGCCCGTCAGCGCTTTGGCATTCGCCGGGATCGTCAACCCGTCACAGGTTCTTCCGGCAGCCGTCTGCCTGCGCGAAGTCCCTCCGGAAATCGTTGCTCCCGGCGCGTCGCAGCCCGTTTGTCCCGGTCGCGTATCCAACAGTCGCACAGGATGCGCCAAGGGATAAAACTGCAAGGCCTCGGAGGGCATGCGGTAAACATAGACCGAGCCTTGATTGACGTTCATTCCGATGTCGTCACCGTAAGCACTCGCCACCGCGCCATAACTTCCCACGGCTACAAAATCGCCGAAGAAATCGTTGGCCGCGCCGTCACTGGCGGTGAATTTTTGCTGGAATGCCCAGTTTGTTCCGCCGCGTTGATAAAGATAGGCCGCGCCTTTGCCGCCGACGTTGTATGCGCCGATGATGATCGTATCGCCGGAAATATCGCAGCTTTCACCAAAGGTTCCGCTGATCACTGGATCGCTGGCGATGATTTTTTGCTGCAGCGCCCAGGTCATTCCGCTGCGGGTATAAATGTAGGCTGAGCCTTGGCCGGAAAACGAACCCGGCGTACCCGGATTGTGATTGTCCTGCCGTGCTCCAATGACGACGGTGTCGCCATCAATTGCCGCCGATATTCCGAACCAATCCCCTGCCAACCCGTCATTTGCAAGGATTTTGGTTTGCTGCGACCACAATCCACCAGCATTGCGTGTGAAAATATAAGCCGAGCCTTGCTGTGTGTTGATGCCTTCCGCGTCGAACCAGGCGCTCACCACCGCCGTGTCGCCCGAAATGCCGACATCCCACCCGAAGTTATCGCCGCCCACTCCGTCGCTAGCGAGCAACTTGGCTTGCTGGAACCAGGTCGTTCCGCTGCGAACGAAAACGTAGGCCGCGCCGCTGTCAATTTGCGTGTTCGGGCTGGTACGGTCGGACAAGCGCGCCCCCAAAATAATGCTCTCGCCGGAGATGGAAACGGTTCGGCCAAATTCGTCGCCACCCGA
>CAZXHW010000506.1:0-6233 GCA_964639915.1 uncultured Heliomicrobium sp. | reverse complement strand
GTTGGTGCAAGCCGTCTATATGAATAGTCAGATGCCTGAATTTCGCCAGGTGCTCTTTAAGCTTAACCCTCAAGAGTCTTCCCATATTTACGCAGGACATACTGGCCCTGCGCGGATGGAGCGGGCCGCAACATTTATCAAAACCTACGAACAAACCTTCCAGAAGGCGCAGCGAGATACCGGAGTGGATTATTACCTGGTCGCCGCCATCATCTCTGTTGAAAGCGACTGCGGGCTGAATTTCGGAAGACAACTGGTCGTCAATCGTCTCTCCAGGATTGCGAATATCGCTGAAGAACAAAATCTTGATTACGTCTATGCGAAGCTAAAGGCGGAAAACAACAACGTTACCCGCGAGCAAGTGGCCCAGCGCGCAGTCGTGCTTGAGCAAATCTTCTATCCCCAGGTGCTTGCTCTTTTTCAACTGGTCAAGGAGCAGAAGGTTTCCATCTTGAGCCTGAGAGGATCAAGCGCCGGAGGTATCGGCTATCCGCAGTTTCTGCCTCTGCCGTGGAAAACCTTTGGCAAAGATGGCAATCGCGACGGCATCGTTTCCCTTTTTCAGCCCGAAGATGCAATCCTTTCTTGCGCGCAGTACCTGAAAAAATACGGATGGAAACAAGGCGCTTCAGAGGCCGAACAATACGAAGTGCTCAGAGGCTATAACAACAGCAGAGCCTATGCTGATGCCGTGTTAAAAGTTCGTGACCTTCTACGCGAGAAAGACCAGACAGGAAAATAAGAAGGACAGGCAACACCACTTTTTATTCGGGGGAGTTTTCCGCCTCGGATTTTCTTTCGCTCGCACCTGCATTTCCATTAAGCATCTCAGTAAAAATAAGCAGGTGTTCAAATTGCAGAAGCCCGCACACAGTAAGTGTGTGGTGCGCACTCACCTTGTGCGGGCTTCTGCTGATTCTCCGCAACTGCTCCAAATTCGCCACTCCAGTTCCACTATAAAAAGCACAGCACAAATTGGCAGGGTAAAATTGGCCCATAATTGGCTGTTTACGAGATGAAGCAAATCACTAAAATGGCTTGCATAGATCAGCCATTTATTGAAAGGACAAATTGTGATTTTAGAACTTGACCGGCAAAGCCACGCGCCACTGTACACGCAGATTGCAACCCAGGTGCGTCAATTAATACGGCAGGGTTCACTCAAAGTCGGTGACCGGTTGCCGCCCAATCGCTCGTTGGCTGAATCGCTTGGCGTCAATCGCAGCACAGTAGCGACCGCTTATGACGAATTGCTGGCCGATGGGTTGATTGCTTCGCGGGTTGGCAGCGGCACATTTGTCGCGGCAGTGCCAGTGCAGGCGAGTACAAAGGTGTTTGAGACTGCGCCGTCGCTAGCACCACTGAATTGGGAAGCAGTGCTGCCGGAATTGAGGCTGGATGAATGGCTGGCCAATCGAGATGCCGCGCAACGAAAAGACTGTGTAACCTTCACACATGCGCTACCAGCAATGGAACTGTTTCCGCTGGATGAATTTCGCCGCTCTGTCGAACGCGTTTTGCGGCGCGAAGGGCGCAACTTGCTACAGCTTGGCGCAAGCTGCGGATATGAACCGTTGCAGCAATATTTGCTGCAACAATTGGCGCTTGCAGGAATTCGCGCTACAGATAACGAGATCCTGCTGACCAGCGGGTGCCAGCAAGCGCTGGATTTGTTGCGCCAGATATTGTTGCAACCGGGTGACGAGGTTGTCATCGAAAATCCAACGTACCCTGGCGCCCTCAGCCTGTTCTGCCAGCCCCAATATAAATTCATCAGTGTGCCGGTTGGTGCTCAGGGACTTGAGTTGAATGCGCTCGAAGATGTGTTGCGGCGGCGAAGACCGAAACTGATCTACCTAGTGCCGACCTTTCACAATCCGACTGGCGTAACGATGGATTTGGCGGCGCGGCGGCGCTTGGTCGAATTGGCCGCACAGTATCGTGTGCCGCTGATTGAGGACGAGATTTATCGCGACCTGCGGTATGACGGTGCAGCGTTGCCATCGCTGAAGGCGCTGGATCCATACGGCGTGGTGATTCACCTCAATAGCGTTTCAAAAATCGGGTTTCCAGGCTTGCGCGTCGGCTGGGTTGTTGCGCCGCGCTTGTTGATCGAGCATCTGCAGGCCCTGAAACAGCGGTCCGATTTGCACGGCAATCTACTGGCGCAGGCGGCGCTTGCCGATTTTGCGCGACAGGGATTGCTCAACAAACACGTTCAGCGTTGTCGCCGCAGCTATGCGCAACGGCGCGATGCAATGCTGGAGGCGTTGCAAAATTTTTTCCCGCGCGAAGCAAGCTGGACAACACCAGAAGGCGGAATGGCAATTTGGGTGCGATTGCCCGAAGGCGTGAACGCCAGTGAGTTGCAAGTGCAGGCGAAGGCCCAAGGCATCTACTTCACCCCGGGGGCACGCTTTTACGCCAGCAATGCGCGAGCGAACACACTGCGCCTGTCGTTCACGATGCTGACGGCGGCCCAGATTGAAGCCGGAGTGAAATGTTTGGGCAAGCTGATAGAAAAACAAATGACCGCTGAACGAACTGATCGCTCAGCGCAAAACCTGCTGGCGCGCAAGGCGCTGGTTTGAAATCCAAAACTTCATGGAGGACCAATATGCAAAAAGCATTTCAAACGATGTTGGTAGGGCTGACATTCCTGTTGTTGACTGCTGGAAGCGCACACGCGCAAACTGCCGACGATCGCGAAGCGATCAAGCAAACTGCGCTGGACTATATTGAAGGCTATTACGAAGGAAATGCCGAGCGGATGGAGCGAAGCCTGCATCCCGACTTGGCGAAACGAATCGTCCGCACTGACCAGAGCAGCGGAAAGAACAAGCTGGAAAACATGACAGCCGTGAGGTTGGTGCAAATCACGCAGATGCGGCAGGGTAAGCCCACGCCGAAAGAGAAACAGCAGAAGGATGTAACAATCCTCGACCTGTTCGAAAACTCGGCGAGCGTTAAGATTGTTGCAGCAGATTGGATTGATTACCTGCACGTGTCGAAGTTCGATGGGCGTTGGGTCATCGTCAATGTGCTGTGGGAAATGAAGCCTGTGAAAAAGTGAATATGAATTACCAGGACATACTGAAACGAACTTCTGATCTGGCTCTCGAATTTTTGGAGAGCCTGCCGGAACGGCCTGTGGGTCGCTCGGTCAACTATGCAGGGCTGCTTGCTAGTCTAGGCGGCGACTTACCCGCCGAAGGAGAAGACGCGCTGCGTGTAGTTGAAAATCTGGTCGAAACCGCGACTCCCGGGTTGGTGGCAACGGCCGGACCGCGTTACTTCGGCTTTGTCATCGGCGGCGCGCATCCCGCCAGTTTGGCCACGGAATGGCTGGCGTCGGCCTGGGATCAGAATGCTGGTGCATATGTGCTGTCGCCTGCTGCGGCAGCGGCGGAAGAAATTGTGCGCACTTGGCTGGTTGATATGTTTGGCCTGCCACGCGACATGAGTTTGGGATTTACGACCGGCGGCACAATGGCGAACTTTACAGCCTTGGCTTCGGCACGGCACGCCTTGCTTCGATCCGTTGGGTGGAATGTTGAGGAACAAGGTCTGTATGGCGCGCCCATCGTCACAGTCGTAACCAGCGCGGAGTCTCACGTTTCGATTTTTGCTTCTTTGCAAATGCTCGGGCTTGGGCGCGAACGTGTCGTGCGAGTCCCGACCGATGCGCAAGGCCGCATGCGACCGGATGAATTGAAAGCTGTGCTTGCGCAAATCAGCACGCCGGTTTTGGTTTGCGCGCAAGCCGGAAACGTCAACACCGGCGCGTTTGATCCGCTGCCTGAAATCGCGCCGCTGGTGCGCGAACGTGGCGGCTGGCTGCACGTTGACGGAGCTTTCGGGTTATGGGCAGCGGCATCTCCTGCTCTTCAACATCTGGCTGCGGGGATTGAGTTGGCTGATTCGCTGGGAGTTGATTGTCACAAATGGCTGAACGTTCCTTACGATTCGGGGCTGGTATTTGTCCGCGACCAGGCCGCGCATCACGACGCGATGACTTTGAGCGCGCCGTATTATGCAAAGGGCGCAGAAGATGGGCGCGATAATCACAACTGGGTGCCGGAAGCTTCGCGCCGCGCGCGAGGGTTGGCAATTTACGCAACCTTGCGCGCGCTAGGGCGCAACGGCGTAGCAGAAATCATCGAACGCAATTGCCGGTTGGCACGTCGTATGGCCGAGCGCTTGGCAGAGGATGCACAAGTGCAAATTTTAAACGATGTCGTCTTGAACCAGGTGTTGGTGCGCTTCGTGCCGCCCTCGGGTGCGATTGGCGCAGAGGCCGATGCTTTCACGGCGGCAGTCATCCAGCGCATTCAAGAAGACGGGACTTGTTGGGCAGGCGGAACCACCTGGCACGGAATGCACGCAATGCGCATTTCCGTTTCGAATTGGTCAACCGAAGACCACGACATTGACCGTTCCGTCGAAGCGATGCTCAATTGCGTTCGCGCGGCAAGCTTAGGTGATTAGAGCCGTCTTCAGTTGAAGCCTCCAAAACAAAAAGCCGTCCAGCAAGTTCTGGGCGGCTTTTTGTTGAATGATTATCTGATACCAAAGCGATTAAGGAGTAGATTTACTCATCTGAGCGGACGTATCAGTAATCATAATCTCTTCACGCTGGCCACCAAGTCGAATCCCGGTAAGCTTCGAACCGTTCGGAGTCGTGGTTGTCATAAGAGCGTCACCAGCAAACTTCTTCTCGCTGGTCGTAACCGTTGCTTTCGCGGTTGCAACAACTTTTTTCTTGCTGTCCAGGAAGTTTACTTCGCCAGATTGGGCATTGTATTCTGCAATGTAAGTCCCAGGTTTTACCGAAGTAGTGTTAATCCACACTTCTTGCTTGAATGTGACTTCTTCTTTCAGGTTCTTGCCTTGCGCCAGTGCGTTTACGCTAACTAGCGCTATTATTGAAAAAGCCATCAGGCTTATAATTAGTTTTTTCATTTGTATCACTCCATATCTGATTGTTTCGCTTGCTCTATTGCAGTTGATCATCAGAACTCCTTCGTTACGGACTATAACCTATTTCTACAATGGCAATGTCCTTTAACACACAATTACTGCTATCTCTGAGGCTTTTAATAGATTGCTAGTTAGTAAAGACTATTAAATCAATAAGCCCACCGATTTTCACCGATAGGCTTCTTTAGTTTGATTGCTTTGTTTCGCTTACTGATAACGCCAAAGTTGTCTGCGGTTGTCATAGTACCCGTAGGAGTGGAACTGCTCAGCACGGTCATAATAGCCAACCATTCTATTACCATTTTCTCTCCTGATACCTTAGTTTCTGATGATCACGGAGAATGTTATGAACAAATGTAAACTCCAAAACGTAACCCCGCCTGAAAGTCTTCGATGAAATGTATAAAAACGAGGAGGCAAAACAATGACCTTTCTACTGTGGTTGCTTTTTACTACGCTGGCGGTCGGCATCGCGCCTGGTTTCATTGCGCGACAGCTTACCAAAGGTAGAGGCCAGTTTGCAGAGATTCCAGGTAAAGCCGTAACCTGGGGCGTAGGCTCTTTTTTGTTGTTATACCTTGCCGTCACTGTGCCCTGGCTGGTTATAAGCTGGACTGGCTTCATTGGCGCACCCTGGCTGCTTACCGGACTTATCCTGGGCATTCCAGCTTCAGCCTGGGCCAGCAAGAAATGGTACCGCACTTTAAAGGACGGTAGCCTTACTGGAGGGGGAGGCAACAAATATCTTCCATAACAACCTCCATATCCACACACACCCAAACTTATCCACTTTACACGCTTCGTAGATTTGCTACGGTTTAAAGCGGGATGGAGTAACAGCAGCTTGCTGGGCTCATAACCCTGAGATGGGCGTGCAATTTACGCTCCCGCCACCATCCTTTTACATTTCCATTCGAGTTCCATACGCTCCCCCAAAAGAAGCGCAAAAAGAAAAGCCCTCAAAGTCTGCGGCTCCATTGAGCCTCATCACCTTGAGGGCTTTTCCCATCTCATGATTTATCAAATACTTATGAGCCGTGGTGGGCTCGAACCACCGACCCGCAGATTAAGAGTCTAGTGCCTATCATTTTCCTTACCTTTCTCAACCTCTCTAAACCTTCCAAAGACTCTATAAATAGAGCATATTCCTCGTCAACAGTATTCCAGAAAATTCTCCACTTGTCACTTGAATGTGTTACTCAAGGTCTATTCATTGTCCGGTTCAAATGCCGAGTGCGGTGAAGGCCAAATCC
>CAZXHW010000505.1:0-6235 GCA_964639915.1 uncultured Heliomicrobium sp. | reverse complement strand
GGCGTCGCGGGCGTTTCGCAAGTAATGATCTTCGGCGGAGAAAAGAAGCAGTTTCAGGTGCTGATTGATCCGGCGAAGCTCGACGATTACAGGCTGTCGCTCGATGAAGTCACGAAAGCCGTCGGCGCGTCCAATGCGAATGCGGCGGGCGGCTTCCTCCAACAAGCGAACGAAGAGTTTCTGATTCGCGGGCGGGCGCGGGTTTTTTCCACCGACGATCTGGAAAACTCGGTCATCGCCGTGCGCAACGGCGCGCCGATCCTGGTCAAGAACGTGGCGGAGGTGAAAGCAGCCGCGACGCTCAAACGCGGCGACGGCAGCTTCAATATGAAACCGGCGGTCGTCGCGACGATCCAGAAACAGCCGAACGCCAACACGCTCGAAGTCACCGAGCAGATCGAGACGATCCTGGCGACGCTGAAAGCCTCGCTGCCACCCGACGTGCAGATTGACACAAAGGCGTTTCAGCAAGCCGATTTCATCAAGCGCGCCATCGGCAACGTCAACCGTGCGCTGCTCGAAGGCGGCATTCTGGTGACGGTCGTGCTGTTCCTGTTCCTCTGGAATTTCCGCACGACGTTCATCAGCCTGACGGCGATCCCGCTCTCGCTCATCACCGCGATTCTGGCGATGAGCTATTTCGGCATCAGCATCAATACAATGACGCTGGGCGGCCTGGCCATCGCCATCGGCGAACTGGTGGACGACGCGATTGTAGATGTCGAGAACGTCTTCCGGCGGTTAAAGCAGAACGCGCACCTGCCAAAGCCTGAACCCGTCACCAGCGTCATCTTCAAAGCGTCGAGCGAGATCAGAAATTCCATCGTCTTCGCCACGCTGATTATCGTGCTGGTCTTCCTGCCGCTCTTTTCCCTGAGCGGTTTTGAAGGCCGCATGTTCGCGCCGCTGGCGTTCGCTTACATCATCTCGGTCGCGGCCTCGCTCGTTGTCGCGCTGACCGTCACGCCGGTGCTTTGTTATTTCCTGCTGCGCCGCGCTGAGGTGCTGCACGACGAAAAGGATTCGCGCCTGGTGACGTGGCTGAAGCGGCGTTACGCGCGGCTGTTGGATTGGACGCTGCGGCATCCGTTCAAAATCATCGGCGCGTCGGCGGTGATGCTGGCCGTTGCATTGGTAATGTTCCCGCTGATGGGCCGCGAGTTTTTGCCGCCTTTCAATGAAGGCACGCTGAACATCAACGCGAACCTGCCGCCCGGCACGTCGCTTCAGGAATCGAACCGCATCGGCAACATCATCGAGAAAGTCCTGCACGAAGTCCCGGAAGTGGTCTCGACGACCCGGCGCGCGCGGCGCGCCGAACTCGACGAACACGCGGCGGGCGTCAACACCAGCGAGATCGAAGTCGTCACCAAAGAAGGCGACCGCAAGCATTCCGCCGTCATGGAAGAAGTCCGGCAAAAGCTGGCGCAAATTCCCGGCGTCGAAGCGGAAGTCGGTCAGCCGATCTCGCACCGCATTGATCATCTGCTTTCCGGCACGCGCGCGCAGATTGCGATCAAGCTCTTCGGCCCCGACCTCGCCACGCTTCGCACGAAAGCGAACGAGATTCGCGGCGCGATGGCGACCGTGCCGGGCATCGTGGATTTGCTGGTCGAACCGCAAGTTGGTGTGCCGCAGGTGCAGGTCAATATGAACCGCCAGGCGGCGGCGGCGGTCGGCTTGCGCGCGGAAGACCTGACCAAAGCGGTCGAGATCGCTTTCAACGGCGAGGCCGTCTCGCAGGTGCTGGAAGAGCAGCGGACGTACGACGTGTTCGTGCGCTTCAACGATTCGGCGCGCCAGTCAATCGAATCCATCAGCCGCACGCTGATTGACACGCCATCAGGCGCGAAAGTCCCCATCGGCCAAGTCGCCGAAGTCCGCACCGATCAGGGGCCGAACACGATCAACCGCGAAAACGTGCAGCGGCGCATCATCATTCAGGCCAACGTTGCGGGGCGCGATCTGGGCAGCGTCATCGCCGACGTGCGCGGGGCGATTGGCAGTCAGGTCGCGTTGCCGCAGGGCTACTTCGTGCAATACGGAGGGCAGTTCGAAGCGCAGGAGAAAGCCTCGCGCCAGATTACGCTGCTTTCCATCCTTGCCGTCGGCGGCATCTTTTTGTTGCTCTACATCGCGCTCAAACAAGTGCGTTCCGCGCTGCTGGTGATGGCGAACCTGCCATTGGCCTTGATCGGCGGCGTGGTCATGGTGTTTTTGTCAGGCGGGACGCTCTCGATTGCCTCACTGGTCGGTTTCATCACGCTTTTCGGCATCGCCACGCGCAACGGGATCATGCTCATCAGCCACTACCAGCATTTGATGGACGAGGAAGGCATCGGCTTCCGCGAAGCCATCGTGCAGGGTTCAATGGAACGGCTCAGCCCGATTCTGATGACGGCGCTGGTGACGGGCGTGGGGCTGATTCCGCTGGCCCTAAGCGTAGGAGAGCCGGGACGGGAGATTCAGCAGCCGATGGCCGTCGTAATCCTGGGCGGCATCGTGACTTCCACGTTTCTCAATATGATCGTCATTCCCGCGCTGTATCTGAAGTATGGCAAAGCCACCGCATCGGCTTCAGCACACGATCTCAGCGATGAGCGGAGATTGGCACCAGCGGGAGACTGAGGGATGAATTTTCACTCTGATGGAAACGCCGGACATACAATCAGCCGCGCCGCTCTGGCGCAACAATGACTTTCGCATGCTCTTCGGCGCGCAGATCATCTCGCTGCTTGGCAGCGGAGTGACGACTGTCGGTCTGGCGCTCTTTGCCTACCAACTGACGGGCGGGGTGTCCGCGACCGCCGTCATTGGCAACGCGCTGATGCTGCGGATTCTGGCGTTTCTGCTTTTCTCGCAACCGGCAGGCGTGATCGCTGACCGCGTCAGCCGCAAGCGAATCCTCATTGCCGCTGACGTGATCCGCTTCGGCCTGCTGGCGCTGTTTCCGTTCATCACGACAGTCTGGCAGGTTTACGCGCTGATCTTCGCCATCAACGCCGTTACCGCTTTCTTCACGCCGACGTTTGAGGCCAGCATTCCTGAAGTCGTCGGCAATGAACAATATGTCGAGGCGCTCTCGCTCTCGCGCGTCGCTGTTGACATCGAAGCCGTCGCCGCGCCTGCGGTTGCCGGTCTGCTCGTGGCGTGGCTTGGCCTGCGCTGGGTCTTCTGGTTCGATGCTTTCACCTACCTTGTCTCCGCGCTGCTAGTCGCGCTCGTCATCATCCCGCGTGCGGCAAAAGAGACCACACCGCTTTCGTGGCGCGCCTTCCTCGATGAAATCACCCACGGCACGCGCGTCCTGCTGCGCGAGCCAGCGCTGCGGCAGGCGCTCACACTCAGTTTTGCTGAAGCGACGGCGGGCGCGGCGGCGATAGTGGTGACAGTAGCTTACGTTCGCGATGTGCTCGGTCGCGGCGAAACGGCCTTTGCAATCGTCATGGCAGGGCTCGGACTTGGTTCGACGCTGGCTGCGATCCTGCTGGGCCGGGCTACAGGGCGCTATGAACAGGGCGCGAATGACCGGGCCGTCCTGCACGGTCGCCGCCATCGCTGGACGGCGCGAGCGTTACTGTTCGGCGGGCTGATGCTTGGACTGCTGTTACTGCCTGGCGTGCTTGTGCCGCCGTTGGTTGTCTTCGGTCTGTTGTGGATTTTGAACGGCGCGGGTCAGGCGCTGATTGCGATTCCATCATCAACCCTGCTCGCCGAACATACGGTTGCGGAAGAGCGCGGGCGCGCCTATGCCGCTCATTTCGCGCTGACGCATGCTTGCTGGCTTATCACTTATCCGGCGGTCGGACACGCGGCTGCGAAATGGGGAGCGCCTGTGACCTTCACCGCCGCTGGGATCGTGTGCCTGTTGGTAACTGCCGCTGCCAAGGGCTTCGGCCAAGGCGTTCCCCGATCTCATACGCACACACGCGATGGAGCGCCTGCCGTCTGATATCGCAGGATCATTCCGCTAAATGTGGACTGGACTACTTACTCATTCAGGAATGAACTCCCAACGCAGTATTATCACTCACATCGCTGTAAGTGTTGCGGCGTGGTCGATCGGAATGCAGACTGCGAGTCTGCGTGGGAATCCACGGGTGAAGTGACAAGGAGATTTTATGGCCCAGTAATGCTCAGATGGCATTTTCAGTATCCACAGTGGGTTTTGCCAAGTCACTCTCTAAAATTAAGTCTAGAACAATAGAGTCGACAGATTTACCCTTCTCTTCTGAAGCTTTTTTCAGGAGATTACTTACGTTATGAGGAATGCTGACACGCAATATTTCTATTGTTGGCTGGTCGGGACGCAGGTATTTCTTGATACTCTTTTCCCAAAACCACTCTCTGAGTTTCTTCTTGTGTTTAACCCAAAGATAGGTCAACACTGTAATAGCTATACAAGCGCAAATAGCTTTGTCAAAAACGTTTTGGCTAACGGAGGGAGATTTGTTCTGGTTTAGAAATATCCACCTGGCGCGCGCAAACCCAAGCAATATTATCGGAAAAATCAATGTATATATGACTTTAGCCCACCAGGAAAATTCCTTATTGATCTTAAAATACGCGTCACCTTCTCTTTTAAATACCTCTTTATCATAGTGCGTATTTAATTCTCCTTGAAGGTGGTAAGTAATGTATACAAACCATCTGTCTAATTGAACAACTTGCTGGTAGTATCTGACCACCAGACCCAATAAGGTAAACCAGGCGATGCTTGAGAGAAAGGTGAAATCAATTTTTGTATCAACGCCAGCTTTCTTTAGTAACTCGTATGCTGCATTCTGCGAAGAAGTAGAATCATAAAGCTGGAAAAGAAGTATCGCAATGATTAGCAGTATCAGATAGAAAAAATGATCTCTGCTCTGATTATATACCTGTGTGAGAGCAAAAGTGTCTTTATAATGGTCGTACAATACCTGAAGCTTCTCTGGCTCTTTGGTTTGAATGTCTTTTGTATTCTGCTCCATAGTATCTCCCTAGAAAAGTTCCAAGCGGTTAATCGCATCTCGAGTAGCGATTTTTTAGATCTCGGTATTCTCTTGCTGCTTTTTCGCCTTCAGTCGTTAAGGAATAACCTCCTGGCCTACAGCTATCGTTCTTTTCCTCGACTAGGCCTTGCAGAATAAGCGTTTTCAATGACAATAAAATTTCTGTATAGCTCATTGCCTTTTTACTTCTTAGCCAATCAATATCATTAAAGTTAGTGAAAAAGCCGCCATCGGGATCGCCATTTTTAAGCATACGCCAGAGAATTTCATACTCTGGCGTCAGCAAATCCCATCGCTTCGGTGGGTCAGGTTGTTTGGTGGTATCTGATTTTTGAGGGGCTGATTTTTGAGCAGCATTAGCCAAATTGGTACTTAGTTTATTCCATAACCGGGTGAATTTTGCCTCGAACGTTGGCGGGGGATACGGTCTTTCTAGCAAATCGTTGATGGTGCTGACCATCTGTTTTACCTCAGCTTCGGCGGACGCATGTGTTACGTTATATTTTTTTAGATCGCTTCTCCAATCAGCATCTATACCTTCGTCACTTATGTTGAATCCTATTAAGAAAGGGAATATTGGGTTGCCGTCTTTTTTGGCTTGATTTCGCTCATTGCTCCTAATCCCCGTAATCTCCCTCTCCATCCAATTGTTATTAATGTTATCCTTTGTTACACAAAATATCCCTGCATCCGCAATTCGTAGCTGTTCTTCAAGAACATTACTCCAGCTTCTGCCTGGCGTTTGGTCGCGTTTGAACGTCCAAGTTGAAAAATCACTACCAAAAAATTCATCCAACCAATTTGCCAGAGCTATAGCAGTATCGTTGCTCGTTTCCTGTGAACAGCCTATGAATACTCTAGTAGTTTCCCCCATATTGACTTCCTTGGTTTCTGGATAAATGCCTTCGCCTCTTGCGGATGCGGCACGTGGTTTCTTTCTCATCGCAAGAAAAGCTTATCACGTCACTTCATCCGCAGCTTTTCATCCTGACTCGTGCAACAAAGTCTTCCGCGAACGGAAACATTTTAACTTTCCTTTATCGGAAACTTTTGGTGATTGAATCCCGTCCATCAGTTGTACGCTTGGTTTTTATCTGAAGGATTGACTTTGCACTACAGCCAAGCTGTCACGCAACTTTTTGCCCGGCGCGTTGCGCTACGTAAAAGCCTGAGAAAACGGCCATTTTAAGGGATGCGTGATCTGCACTGCATCCGCGAACGCAACAGCAGTTGAATGGAAGACC
>CAZXHW010000504.1:0-6237 GCA_964639915.1 uncultured Heliomicrobium sp. | reverse complement strand
GTTCCGCCGACTTCGGAAGCGAGCGATCAAAAACAAGGCTCAATCCTTTTCTACAACACCTACACTTCCGGTGCGACTTCGGGAAACACCCAGAACACGCGCATCAACATCACCAACACCAGCGTCACTTCGGCGGCGTTTGTTCACCTCTACTTCGTTGCGGAAGGCTGCTCGATCGCTGATAGCTACATCTGCTTGACGGCGACCCAGACTGCTTCCTTCCTGGCTTCGGACGTTGATCCTGGCATCAGCGGCTACATTGTGGCTGTCGCTGTGGATGGCGTAAATGGTTGCCCGGTCGCCTTCAACTGGCTGATCGGTGACGAATACGTCAAATTCACGACGGGCCATGCTGCCAACCTTGGCGCTGTGTCATTTGCTGCGCTTTACAATGGTGTATTGCCAGGTTGCGACGCAAACTCAAATACCGCTGCTATCCGTTTCAATGGCGTAGTTGGCGCTGGTTACAACGCTGCACCGGCAGTGTTGGCATTGGACAACATCGGCAGCCGTGCTGATGGCAACGACACCCTGGTCATCGTCAACCGTGTTGGCGGCAACTTGGGCATCGGCGCTTCGACGCTGGGCACATTGTTCGGTTTGTTGTATGACGACGCTGAAAACACTGTGAGCTTCTCGGTGACGGGTAGTTGCCAGTTGCGTAACAGCATTTCGAACAACTTCCCGCGCACCACGCCGCGTTTTGAAACCTTCGTTCCTGCTGGCCGCACGGGCTGGGTGAAACTGTACAACCAGACTGGCTCGATCGGCATTTTGGGTGCGGCGATCAACCTGAACCCGAACGCTGCTTCCAGCGCGGGCGCGTTCAACGGTGGTCATAACCTGCATCACCTGACGCTGAACGTCACAGATGGCTACATCGTTCCGGTCTTCCCACCAAGCTGCTAGTTTAGCTTGAAAAGAAGCCTTTTATTCTTCTCTTGAGAGGTTGGATGTATTTCAACCTCTCAAGAGAGTCAAAAGATCAAGTTGCAATAACATGATCTACACCTCCACTCACGATATTTTGTAGTTCCACCCAACCCTTTTTAGGAGAAAACAAATGAAATATACGCGCTTACTCACACACGTATTCTCTGCTCTCTTCGCACTGGCTATGTTGTCAGTGGCTGCTTTGGCTGCGGATCCGGGACTTGCGTATCCTCCGACTTCCCAAGCGAGCGATCAAAAAGCTGGCTCAATCCTTTTCTACAACGTTTACACATCGGGCGCCACTTCAGGCAACACCCAGAACACTCGTGTCAACATCACAAACACGAATTCGGCGATTACAGCCGATGCGTTTGTTCACCTTTATTTCGTTGCGGAAGGTTGCGCGATCGCGGATAGCTACATCTGCTTGACGCCGAATCAAACTGCTTCCTTCCTGGCTTCCGACGTTGATCCTGGCATTACTGGCTACATCGTGGCTGTTGCTGTGGATGGTATCCTTGGTTGCCCAATCAACTTCAACTACCTGATTGGCGACGAATATGTGAAATTCACGACCGGCCACGCTGCGAACCTGGGTGCAGTTGCGTTCTCCGCTCTGCCCATCCCTGGTGTTGCCGAACAGGCCGCTTGCAATGCTGCTTCAAACACTGCGGCGATCAACTTCGATGGCGTCAGCTACAACAACGTTCCTGCTGTTCTGGCTTTGGACAACATCGGCAGCCGTGCTGACGGAAACGACACCCTGGTCATCGTCAACCGTGTTGGCGGTAATCTGGGCATCGGCGCTTCGACGCTCGGCACCTTGTTCGGTCTGTTGTATGACGATGCTGAAAACGTAGTGAGCTTCTCGGTGACGGGTAGCTGCCAGTTGCGCAACAGCATTTCGAACAACTTCCCGCGCACCACGCCGCGTTTTGAAACCTTCGTTCCTGCTGGCCGCACGGGCTGGGTGAAACTGTACAACCAGACTGGCTCGATCGGCATTTTGGGTGCGGCGATCAACCTGAACCCGAACGCTGCTTCCAGCGCGGGCGCGTTCAACGGTGGTCATAACCTGCATCACCTGACGCTGACGACTGCTTCATACGTCGTCCCCGTCTTCCCACCGAGCTGCTAGTCAGTTCAAGACGAAAGTTCATAAAAGTAAAAAGGCCGAGTTCGCTCGGCCTTTTTACTTTTCAGGCACCAAATCAGTGTTACCCAATCAATTCAAACTCATAATTCACCGAATCCTTTGAGAATCTCGAAGCGCAACGCGGCCGTGTAACCACTTTTAGTACTATAAAACAAAGCTATGGCCGATGCTTTAACTCGCCTGGCTCTCCCAGTCCGCGTCCGCTCAATAAACTCGCCCATTCCTGGGCGACGAAAATGATTGCAGCAAAATACGTCCAGGGATTTGCCGGATCAGCAGCCAGCACTGGCCGATTCTTTTCAAAATATCTATGTCCGGCCAGTTGAAAAATCCAGCCAATGACGAAAAGCGCAATCGCCCATCGCCAGTTAAACAACAGCACCGGAAACGAAGCCACGATCATTGGCACACCAATCAAGTGCGAAACTTTGCAACCGTTGGTGCGATGTTCAGTGCGGTAAAGCTCCATGTGTTCTTGAAACGAGCGCATGTTTGCCTCCAGATGTTTAGAGTTACGATTGAATGCCTCGATTCTCTACCTCGCTCCAAAAGCTGTCAAAGCCTGAGTTGCCCCGCTCAATTCGACTTCACGCTCAGCTCCAATTTCTTGCAAAAAAGTCTGGTCATGACTGACGGCGATCAATACGCCTTGAAACCGGTTGAGTGCTGAAATCAAAGCTTCAATGCTGGCCAAATCCAAATTGTTCGTTGGCTCATCAACGATCAAAACTTCCGGCGATTGATCTGCCCCCAGCAAACAAGCCAACGCTGCGCGCATTCGCTCACCACCGCTCAGCACTGATGCGAGTTTTAACGCATCGTCGCGAATGAACAGAAATCTTCCAAGCAGGGTTCGCAATTCATGCTCCGGCCTCAGCGGCGCAACTCTGCGAAGGTTTTCCAGCACCGTCAACGAGGAATCAAGCACGCTCGTCTGCTGATCCAGCAATCCAATTCGCGCCGCGCCAAGCTTCACGTCGCCAGCCGTCGGCTGCTTTTTGCCGCAGATCAAATCAATCAGCGTGGATTTGCCCGCGCCATTTGCACCTTTCAACCAGATGCGTTCCGGCCCGATGATTTCCAAACTGATCGGCAAGGACCACAGCGTTGACTCAGCATTGGCAAACCGATAATTTACCTCTTTCAATGCAATCATGCGCTTTTGAGCCGGAATCTTCGTGCTTGCAAGATCAACGGTGATTTGGTTTTCAATCGTCAAATTGCCGCGAGCTTCCGCAACTTCCTGACGAACGCGCTCGACTTTGTCTTCGTGGCGGCCTTTCAATCGTCCTGACGTATTTTCCGCCGCGCGCTGCAAAGTGCCGACGACGATGGACGGCAAACCTCCTTTTTTCGACGCACTGCGTTTGGCCGTAGCCTGTCGTTGCTGCTGTCGTTCCTGAGCACGTTGGGCAATTTGCCTGGCGTCTTTCAAACGCTGCTGAGCGCCCGCCAATGCTTGTTCCGCCGCTGCTCTTTGGTGATCGCGCTGTTCGCGGTAAAACTCGAAATTGCCGCCGTACAGTTTCAAGCCGGCGGAACTCATTTCGGCGATTTGATCCACCAGCGACAACAACCGCCGGTCGTGACTGACAATCAGCAAACCTCGTTTCCAGCCTGCAACAAGTGCGTAAACAAATTCTCGCGCTGATAAATCCAGATGATTCGTCGGTTCATCCAGAATCAGAAAGTCTGGTTCTTCCAACAACAATCCGGCAATGCGAACACGCGTCAGTTCGCCACCGCTCAAACTGTCAATCGAACGAGCCCGATCAATGTGCGCGATTCCGAGTTTTGCAAATACTTGTTCGATGCGCTCCGGTAAATCCCACCGGTCAGCAATCAAATCAAAATCTTCTGGCGAAGCTTCGCCGGAAATCGTTCGGCTGTATGCCGCCATCGCGCCGGCAAGATTGATCGCTTCGGCAATGGTTGCGGATGAATCAAGCACAGCTTTTTGCGGCAAATACGAAACCCGGCCAACGCGAGTCAGATTTCCGCCAGATGCAGCAAGCCGATTGGCCAGAATTTCCAGCAACGTGGTTTTCCCGACTCCGTTCGCCCCAACCAATCCGGTGCGAACCGCGCCGAAACTGAATGTAAGTGATTTGAAAAGTGTGGAACCGTCAGGCAGGTGATAGCCCAGATTCACCCCGCTCAGGTGATTTTGCATATGCTAAACCCTTTCGTACAAAAACAGTGATAACTGCCGCAGACAATGCCAGCGGCGTGAAAGTCGTCTTTGTTGAATTGGTTCTAGCTACGCATAAATGCTCCGGCTGTCGCGGCAATTATCCTTGCAACTGCAACCGGAAAAATCTCCTTCGGCTATCAGAAAGAATCGCGCTAGGCTTTTGGTGTATTCATCCAAGCGGCCGAAAAAAAAATACAAAACGTAATCCAAACTGTCAAACAAGTTTTTCAAAGCGTCTTTGCGGCTTGCTCGAAATAATGTTTCAACTGCTCAGAACCGGCGCTTGGAGCGATCACATCAATTTGAGTTACTGCAACGCCAAAATCCATCAACGCATAAATGCGGCGATTGATCAGTTTCAGTGGCGCTATCATCAATTTGAATATCCATGGCGAAAATTTCATCAGTTTCGGCGGGCGATTCAAAGCGGCAAACGCCAGTTCAACGGTTTCCTTGCGCGTGAAAATTTCAGGTCCGCCCACAGCAATTTCTTCTTTGTTGCTTTCCAGCGCACCAACGCAAACACGAGCAACGTCAGCTTCGTGAACCGGATTGGTTCGACAGTCGCCAGATCCAATCAGCATTCCGCGCCCTTTCGCAGCAAACTTCAAAATTTCCAGATGAAAGCCGAAAAATCCCGTTGGGCGAACAATCGCCCATTTCAGCCTGCAAGCATGCAAGGCTTCGACAAATTGTTCATGCGCGTCCGCGTATTCAGTCTGACGCAATTTGTCGGCTTCGGCCAAAGAAACGTAAACGAATTTCTTCGTATTGTGCTTTCCAGCTTCGGCCAGCAAATTCAGATTCCCGTGATAATCAATATCGTAAAACGATTTACGGTCGCCAAAGTTGTTCATGCTCATCGAAGCGCCAGCACAGGAAATCACAGCATCAATCTCCGAACAAACTCCAGTTAGCGTGCGCGGATCAGTTAGGTCAGCTACGACAATTTCATCAATGCCAACGTCTTGTTTCAAAGCTTGTAACTTGCGCTCATCACGTCCGCAAGCTTTGATCCAATAACCGCGTTGCTTCAATTCCTGCACGACGGCTTTGCCCAATTGGCCGGTAGCTCCCGCCACCAAAACTTTGCGAATCGAATGTTCAGCCATTGCTCGCCCTCAATTGATGCAGATGCCGCCGTCTAGTGGAATCACGACGCCGTTTAAGTACGCCGACGCGCGCGACGCCAAATAGATTGCAATGCCCGCCATATCTTCCGGCTGGCCAATGCGCTTCAGCGGGCAGTGGCCTTCGATTTCAGAGCGGAAGTTATCCAGCATCCATTCGGTCATCTTGCTTTCAAACGGGCCGGGCGCAATGGCGTTGACCGTGATGCACCGTTCTCCCAGGCGCACTGCCAGCACACGAGTCAGATGGTGAACCGCAGCCTTGCTGGGCGAATAAGAAAAGTTATCCATGCTCGGAACTTTGATCCCGTCTATCGAACCGATGTTGATAACTCGTGCCGGATCTTCGGGTTTGGCAGCTTTCTCCAGCAGCGGCAACAGATACTGCGTCAAAAAGAATACGCCTTTGACGTTGGTGTCCATTGCTCTGTCCCAACCGGCTTCGGGAAACTCGTCCAACTTCGCTCCCCACAAAGCTCCAGCGTTGTTGACCAGCACGTCCAGCGAAGATTCTCGTTTGATCAGCTCATCCGCCAGATAACGGCAACCCGCCGTGTTCGCCAAATCAGCCGGAATCGCTATGCATTCTCCGATTGCCGACAGCCGTTTCGCCACATCCTCGCAAACGTCAGCTTTCCGCGAAGAGATGTAAACCTTCGCTCCAGCTTCCAGATACGCGCGGGCGATCATCAATCCGATTCCGCGTGAACCGCCTGTCACCAGCGCAGTTTTGCCTTTGATCGAAAATAAATCTTGTACGTTAAGAGCTTGTTCGGGCGTCATGGATGCTCCTTTTCTTGACTCTGTTTGGGATGGTTTTTACA
>CAZXHW010000503.1:0-6258 GCA_964639915.1 uncultured Heliomicrobium sp. | reverse complement strand
CATCAAAGCCTTCGGCGGAAACGATTTCATCTGCAAACCAATTGTATTCTACTATCTGAGGAATATGATCGAAAATTGTCTCGGAACCCAATAGTTTGAGTCTTTTGCCATCCTTTGTATCTTGAAGACTGCTCGGCCTTTATCCAGCCTCACCAAAACATCACCAAAGCATCACCTTTCACTTTAGAGGTTTGATTGTCTTTTTCCGCTTCTGTCAGTGAGCGGCAATGAACGCATTCGTCGAAGATGACGGCATTGTGGTTGTTGCGGCATTTCAACTGAAAGTTTTGACTGAGAAGGAGATGGGAACCAAGATATGAAATCGAAATATCAACAATTCAAACCTGTATTTGTGATGTTACTGGCGGCGTTGGTCGCTTTTTCAAACCTGACGACGCTGCAGGCGCAGAACGTGCGCCGCCGAGCGCCAGAGCGAGTGCTTGATGAAGAGCAGGGCAATCCCTCCGAACTGCATTACTTGCCTCGTTATAATCGGGCGTCCATGCGAGGCGAGCATTCGCACGATGGCCCGGAACCATCCACCGTTGTAGAGGAGGCAGTCGGCAACAATGCAGACGCTGTGCTGCCGCAGTTTCGCGAAACCGCTGGCGCTCCGCATTGGAACTCCGCTGCCGGGCGCGCCGCTATTTCCGATCAACTGGCAATTGACCTGACCGATGGCCAAAACGGTGATCAGTCGCAAAAACTCAGTGTGACGGGCAATCCGCAGTCTGTCATTTTTGACGGACAGAATGTTTGCACGATTCCAGACATTACGATTCCCAGTTCAGGCTGTTGCAGCTATACGATCAACGATCAGCAGAACAGTCAAGATGTCCGATATCGCCAGCCATATCATGTGTTTACGATGGGCACCAATGCGCAGCGCGAACAGGCCGCACGCGATTTCGCCGAAACAGTTCGCGCCAGCATGCCGATGTTTCTGCCTTACAAAAACAGCCACGTGTATCCGGGCGGAGGTTGGCTGTATGACGGCGGCAATTTCCACGGAGCGGTTGATTATTCGCGTGACAACGCGCAGGAAGGCGTGGATGCAAGCTTTGGAGTCTATTCCGTCGCCGACGGCAAAGTCGTCACCAAACTGTGGGACGACTTGATGGGAAACGTTGTCATTATTGAACACGTAGCTCCGAATGGCGACCGTTACCGCACGACTTATATGCATCTGCGGAATGGATTTACGAACGATGTGGCCAATGCCAAAGATGTTCCTGCCGGAGACACGTCCAAAGACAGTGATGGGAATTACTCGCGCCAATACAAGTATTACAAGTTTGCGCACAAGGCCACGCACGATCCGCTTTATTGGGGAACAGACAACCAAAAGATCAAAGTTGATGTTGGCGATACCGTCTACGCCGGACAGCAGATCGCCTGGAGCGGTAACACTGGTTACGGCGGCGCTGGCTGGGGGTTGGACAATAACGGCAATGTGACCAACAAGGCGACAGCGAACAACCACTTACACTTGATGACGACTGTTCCCGACCCGCGTCCGGCCTATCCCAACGATTGGGTTCAGATTGATCCTTACGGAGTTTACGCGGAAGCCGACACCAACGGCGGTTGCTATGACCTGTTGGATGACACACCGTACGTTCGTTTGTTCGCGCCGTTCTACTCGAATTTCCATAACGTGCCGGCCAACGTGGTGTCGAAATACTTTGGCTATTATCCAGGTATGGGCTACGCGTTGCAGACGCTCAGCATTCATCGCAACGGCAACGAATTGCTGGCTTCCGGATCGTTCCAGCGAAATCTGCCGTCGCAATGGAAAGCGCGGTTTTATATGACAGGTTCGGATTTCCAGTATTGGTTCGACGAATATCACGATCAGGGACTGAGACCGCGTGAAATTTCAGTGACGCGTGATGGTTCAGGCAATCCGCGATTCAATGTCATCTGGAAAAAGCGCAATGGCGAAGGCTACTACACGCACTTTGGATTGACGGATGCCGAATGGTCACAGAAATGGACTGAGCACGTGACCAACGGCGGAATGGTTGTCGAAGAGCATGTTTCTTATGACACCAATAGCGGCGCGCGCCACGCGGGAATCTTCGTCAGTTCGCCGAAACCCGTTACCGCAGAATTGCATTATCTGAGTTCTGCTGTCTTCAATTCGGTGTTGGCGCCGCTGAAAGCGCAAGGCTACAAGCAAACCAACATCAACGTTGAAGAAATTGGCGGCGGCCGTTCTTACAGCGGCATCTGGCGCAAAGTTACCGGAACCTGGGCGATGGAGTACAACTTGACACCAGCGGAATACCAAAATGCCTTTGAAGATTACAGCGCGGCTGGTTACCGCTTGTATCGAATTCAGGGCTATGCCGATTCGGATCGCTTCGCGGCCATCTGGACAAAATAGCTGGCTGATGTGCGGATTGCCGACACCAATTGCGGCAGTTCGCCAGAAGTAAACACAGGCAATCCGGCAAGCCAAGCCTGGTGAATTGCCGGACTGATGGCCAACAACGCGGCAAGGAGTTCATCGCTCTTTGCCGCAATTTTATTTTCGGCAGGGATATAAAGCGCGTGGATTTTTTGTTCAAGCAAGGCGCGGCGCACAGAAGCTTTTGGTTTTGACAAGTCTGCGCCAACCGACATCACCGCAAAATCCGGTTTGACGAATTGCAGCAAGCTGGTTCCTTCGATCAGAACATTCGGCGTTTTTACGTGTGACAAAGTTTCGTTGATTCCTGCTTCGACCTGCGCATCGGTCGCAATCACCCAATGCACGTTTGCGGCACCGGCATCCCAATATCGAGCCGAGTCTTTGCCAAACGTGTAGGTCGCCTCGCGCCCCGAACGCACTGTTGGCTTTTCTCCCAGCAGATCGCTGACGCAGCAAGCGTGCGGGTCTTTGCCGCATGAACGATAATGACCGCGCGTCAACTTGATGGCTTCCCACGGTTCGCGGACTGACAACTGGCGCAGCAAATCGCATAGCAAAGTTGTTTTGCCTGAGTTTGACGAAGTCCCGGCGATGACGACGATTCGCGGATTCATAATTTCACCTTCCTGCTTATAATCGCCAATATGACTCCGAAGCAAATCATCAAACCTGCTGCGCTGAAGCCTGGCGATTTGGTCGCTATTGTCGCACCTGCCAGCAATCTGAAAAGCGATTACCTGGCTCGTGGCATGGCTGAGCTGGAAAAGCTGGGCTTTCGTGTCACGTATCGCCCGGACATTTTGGACAAGGCGCGTTACACCGCCGGAAGCGATCAGCGGCGAGCCGATGAATTGATGGATACGTTTGCTAATCCGGAAGTTAAGGCTGTCTGGGCTGCTCGCGGCGGTTACGGCGTCATGCGAATTTTGAAGCTGCTGGATGACGAACTACTGCGCGCAAATCCGAAAGTCTTCATTGGGTACAGCGATATGACGGCACTGCATTTGTACCTTTATCGGCGATTCGGCTGGGTCAGTTTTCACGGTCCGATGGCGGCGAAGGATTTAGCCGGTGGAGCACAGCATTACGACCGCGAAACTCTGTTGGCGGCAATTACTCAAGCCAAGCCGATGGGCGAAATCAAATCGGCGAAAACGGAAATTTTGCATCACGGTTCTGGCCAGCCAGTCAGTGGACAATTGCTTGGCGGATGTTTGTCGTTGATTGCCGCGATGATGGGAACGTCGGACGAACTGGACACACGCGGAGCCATTCTGTTTCTGGAAGATACTGGAACGCGGCCATATGCCATTGATCGAATGTTGCAGCAGTTACGCTTGGCAGGGAAGTTTGAGGAAGTTCGAGGAATCGTTTTTGGTGAAATGACTGACTGCGTGCAGCACACTGAACAAGGCTATTCGATCCAGGATGTTTTGGCGGAATGCACGGCTGATCTGGAAATTCCGGTCATGTTCGGTTTGCCCAGCGGCCATAGTCCGGTTGGCAATCTGACGCTGCCGCTCGGCGTGATGGCGACGCTAGATGCCGAGCATGTAGAACTAAGAGTTGACGAAGCTTCAGTTCGATAAAGAAAAGGGATAGGGGTCAGCTTTTCACTCGCCCTATCCCTAATCTCCCAATCTCTATCACGCGAAGTCTACCAGCGAATCACAACCTTGAACGAACCTTTGTTGTCGCGAATGTAGTCGTCGTTGATGCCCAGAAACAGGCGGCCATATTCGCCAGCTTCACTTGCAGGCGAACCTTGAGCGCCGACCAGCACCAAATTGGAATCCCGCCCGTCACGATACCGAATCTTGCCAATCAGGGCTCCGACGCCTGCTTCAGGCATAGGATAGGTTGACCCTCTGACTTTTGCATTCTGATTGCCTTCCGGTCGGGCGTAGTTGCGATTGCCGATTTCGACTTCGCCTTCTGCCGTAATCTGAAAGGTCATATTCGGTTCAACATCAATGCCGGTATCCGTCCATTGCTGATTGGCGTAAACCAGCACGGTTTTTTCTTTGCCCTGGCTTGGCCGTCCGCCAACGGTTCCGGTGTTGTCGCCCACATCGCCGCGATAGTTGCGATCCACTGAAACCGTTACGCGAAACGCTCCACGGGCGTTGGCTGTTTCCCAGTGGTTAACCGTGAAATACAGCAAGCCATCACTTTCGGCAACGAATTCGACTCCACGGCCAATATAGACCGGCGGCGAATTCGCGTCCTGGCCAATGGCGGCAATCAGCGCGCCGTCGTTCGCATCCGGCATCGGAGCGTCCTGGTCCCGACGGCCATTCAATCCATCCGGGCCGGTTTGGGTGCGGCCTTCCAGCGTCACCGTTCCCGTGGCTTCAACGCGAACCAGATTACCGCGTGCGACTTGAATAGAAGAGCGAACCCATTTTTCATCCAGTTGAACGTTAAATGCCGGGAAGGTTTCCAATCGTGAATTGCCGCCACCGGGTTGATTTGGATTGCGCGAGGGTGGATCGGGGCGGCCCGGGTCAGGTTGATTGTTTCCAACTGTGTCGCGGTCAATGACCAAGCGGTCAACTTCCGCGGGGCGAAACCGTGGCCGGTTCCCGTTTGGAAGTTCGAAGATGAACTGGCCATTTTCGTAACCAACGAACGTGCCTTTCAGCACGCTGCCATTTTTCAAATAAAGCGTGTCAGCCAATGCTGCGCCTGCCAACAAAACTGCCAAAGTGATGACTGCAAAGGTTCTTTTCATAGCTTTTCTATTCACCGCTGACCAAATCATGCCGATTCGGACGACGAGACACCTCCTGTTAAGCTGTTGAATTCACTTTTGTGGGAAAAGCGGCGGCAGTATATCACGCGCCTTTGAGTTTCAAGGCTTCGGCACATAAACTCCACGTCTGTTTTCAACCCTTAAAACATATCCGGAGATTCGATGAACAAGAGCAGATTTTTACAGGGCAAACGCATTGCACCAACGCCAATTACCAAAGACACCACGCTGGTCCAATTGATCGAAACAACGTTTCAGGCATACAACGCCGCGCGGTTGCGCGAAGGCGCGCAGCTTTTCGCAGACCGTATGCTGGGCGAAGACGTCACCGTTGGCTTGACCCTGACTGGCGCGTTGACGCCAGCGGGTTTGGGCATTTCGACAATCATTCCATTGATCGAAGCCGGGTTTGTGGACTGGATTATTTCCACCGGAGCCAACCTGTACCACGACACGCACTTCGGCTTGGGATTGGCAATGCACCGTGGCAACGCGCAAATCAGTGACGTCACTCTGCGCGAAGAAGGCGTGGTTCGCATTTACGACATCTTCTTCGATTACGAAGTGTTGCTTTCAACCGATGCCTTCTTCCGCGAAATCATCCGCGCTCCGGAATTCCAGCGCGAAATGTCCACAGCAGAGTTTCACTATCTGTGCGGCAAATACGTCGCCGAGCGCGAACGGGTGTTGGGGCTGAAAAATCAATCGGTGCTGTCTGCGGCTTACACGCACGGAGTTCCCGTTTACACCTCTTCACCGGGCGATAGTTCCATCGGCATGAACGTTGCCGCGATGGAATTGCAAGGCGGCAAACTGCGGCTGAATCCTTCTGCCGACGTAAATGAGACCGCCGCCATTGTGCTTTCCGCCAAACGTGGCGGAGGCAAATCCGCCATTTTCATTTGCGGAGGCGGCAGCCCCAAAAACTTCGCTTTGCAAACCGAACCGCAGATTCAAGAGGTGCTAGGCATTGAAGAAAAAGGCCACGACTTCTTTTTGCAGATCACAGACGCCAGGCCGGACACTGGCGGTTTGAGCGGTGCGACACCCAGCGAAGCCGTCAGTTGGGGGAAAATTGATCCTGACC
>CAZXHW010000502.1:0-6258 GCA_964639915.1 uncultured Heliomicrobium sp. | reverse complement strand
ACCTGATCAATTCCCGAAGCGACATCCGCCAATTCTTCGTCTGAGCGATAAATCATCGGCCAACCCATAAAGGTTTCCATATAACCAACGTCCGGGACGCCGGGCAGAAAATTGGCGACCATCAATTGTCCACCGGGTTTCAGCATCCCGAACAGTTTCGTCGTCAGCTTTGTGGCGACTGGCTGCGGCAGGTAATCGTAAAGTCCCGTGGAGTAAACGAAGTCGAAATCTTCAAACACCGTCTCGCCCTTCAGAATGGATTTAACCGATCCGTAAACCGGCTTCACACCGGATTCAGCCTGTTCCTTTTCCAGCAGCTCCAAACTGACGCGATCTTGATCCAGGCCGACGAATTCACCGATGCGGCCTTCGGCAACGGCACGGGATTTTTGTGCTTCGCGCAAATGACCGCAGGCGATTGCCAGCACGCGCGGGTTTTCAATTTCGTCGGCGATGGCGTCCAAACGCTCCGCCATAATGTCGCGTCGAGCGCGCACCGCCTGAGCAGCCGGAGCTTCATACATATGGCCGTAAATCGCGGCACCGATACTGGAAGTTTGCGGCAATTCACGCGAGCCGTAGATGAAATCAATCAGTTCGGCATCGCCCGCGTACCCACGTGGTTTTTCAAAAGCGCGGCGCGTCAGCGGGTCCTGATGAATCAGTGATTTCACCGGATGACTCTGCCAATCTCGACTGGCAAAGTTGCGCCACTCATCGCCGCGGGCTTCGCGTTTCAACTGCGACAAACCGGAAAACAGGTTCTGCATTCCTGCGGCAACCTGATGGTTCGAAATCTGACTGTAAACGCCGTCAAACAATTGCAATCCTTGATGATACAAGCCATTCATTGCTGATCCTCCTCTTGAATGAACCAAACTTCGAGTTCACTTGCGTCGGCGCTTTCTCGATTGACTGCCGAGCGCAAGCATCAACTTCTGCCTTCACTCGTCTATGCGTCATCAAGAGGAGAATCCCTTCACTTCAAAGAAACTTTTTTTCGTTACTGCTTTTCGACTTCCAGAAACACCACGTGGTTATGGACGTCGTGGTAAACCTGCGTGCTCGCAACTTGCTCAATTGCCAATCCGGAAGCGACGTCAGCCATTTCTTCGTCGCTGCGATAAATCATCGGCCAACCCATAAAGGTTTCCATATAGCCCAGCCCGGCAAACCCGGGCAGCAAATTGACCAGCACCAGACGGCCGCCTGGTCTGAGCATTGAAAACAACCGGCTGGTCAATTTGGTCGCCACAGGCTGCGGCAAGTAATCGTAAAGCCCTGTGGAATACACCAGATCGAGATCGGAAAAATTCGTTTCGCTTTTCAGGATGGTTTTTACAGAACCATGCACTGGTGTAACGCCGCGCGGCGTCTGTTCGCGGTTGACCGTTTCCAAACTGGTTTTGTCCTGGTCCAGCGCAAAAAAGTCTCCAACGCGACCTTCGGTTACGGCTTTGGATCGTTGCGCTTCACGCAAATGGCCGCAGGCGACTGACAGAATGCGCGGGTTTTCAATTTGCGCGGCGACTTCATCAATCTTGCTGGCCAGCATTTCGCAGCGCACACGCACGGCGGTCGCAGCGGGCGCTTGCACAGTGAAGCCATAAATTGCCGCGCCGATGCTGGAAGTTTCCGCCGGAACCGGGCGCAACCCGTAAATCAAATCCAGCAAATCGGCGTCTCCGGCATATCCGCGCGGCTTTTCAAATGCGCGGCGCGTCATCGGATCCTGGTGCAACAATGATTTGATCGGATGCGCCAGACAATCCTGCTGCGAGAATGCGCGCCATTCATCGGCCGTGGTTTGGCTGCGCAATCCGTGGAGTCCCATCACCAAGTCCGTCATTCCCTGCGCCACCTGAAATCCGTTAATCTGCGCGTAAGCGTTGTCGAATAAATTTTTGCTCTGAGTGCTCAAACTGTTCATTGCTATCTTCCTCCGGAATAATGGGTTTTCGGTTTTTGTTATTCTTGCTGCGCTCTATCGCGCTCACTTTCAAAGGCGGAGAACAACAGCGAAAACTATCATTCCGACAAAAAATTAAGGCGGCCACTTGATGGGCCGCCTCGCGTTTTTAGATCTGCTTCTCGTTTACTTTCTGGGTGGTTTCGGACTACTGATCGGCAGCGAAGGCGAAGGCAATTTATCCCCTCCGCCCTGCACATCTTTATTCGGCTCCAAATCGCGGAGCTCTGCTTGCTGGCCAATCGGTGACTGGCCTTTGTCGGCTTGGTTGTTATCACTCTGATTCATCATTGTTTGTTCTCCTCAGGTATCCGCTTTCGCGTCGGTAAAATAACAGAGGCGGCCATTTTGACCGCCTCTGCCTGAAATCCGGTTATTTTGGTGTCGGTTTTGGACCGCTGATGGGTGTTGTCGGAGATGGCATTTTGGTGCCGCCCTTTACATCATCGTTTGGTTCCAAATCGCTGATTTCTGTCAGCTTTTCTGTCACAGCTTGATCATCAATCTGCTGATTCTCGTTTTGATTCATCGGTGTTTCTCCTTTTCCGTTGTCGTCAATTTCCTAGTCGGTTCAGTTCTGATCCAGGTTTTTCCCTGTTCATTTACTAAGGCGGAGAAAAACCGCGAGAACTATCATTCCCGCACAAAAAAAGTGCCGCAGATTTCGCCAATCCTTTTGGAAAACCCTGCGGATCGAAATCTGCGGCTATGTGGGATGCGCTGCTTTTGCTCGACTTATTCAAGACTCAACAGGCGTCAGAATCTTGAAATCTACCAGTCGCCGCAACAAATCATCCGTAAATCGCAAGTGCTCTTGCGTTTCGATCTGCGCGACGATTTCAGCCCGTGGACGTCCATCAAAGTATGGCAACAAGCGCATCACCTTGGCCGATAGTGTCAGCGTATCCATGCCGATCTCAGGGTGATACAGCCGGTAGAAGTCAGCTCCAGCTTCCATGATGGTGAATGAACCCAGCCGAAGCCGCGCTGGAATTTCATCTGAAATCAGCAACTGATACGCTTTGTGCGCCAACCGCGCCCAGGCGCGAACTTCCGATCCGCACACCGCCAGCACCTCTGACCAACTCAGCGGAGCGACCAGTCGGGCACAGGCTTCGTAAAACTCCCGCTCACGCCCGTGCCAAGCCCCCCATACGCGACGCTGACGCACGGGATCAACGCGGTCATCCAGTTCTTCCGGTGTCAGGTTTCGCCTGCTGTCCGGCACACGCTGCGGTAGCAGCAGTTCCAATGCTTCATCGCCAACTTCCAACTCCATCACGCACCAGCGCGCCAAGTCATCTTCGATGGCCAGGAGCAATTGCTTCGCTGCCTCCCAGAATTTGCGCCCCTGCGCGCCGCGCACGTATTTGCAAAACCACGTCGAGCAGATGCTGTTGCGATATTTCCAAATGCCGCACAACCCACCCTGCTCATCAATGTAATGCGGACAGCGCAAGCTTTGCGCGCGTCCAAAGGCGCGAGCGTCTATTTGATCGTAAAGCAATTTCTGACGAGGGTTTTTCTCAAGTCCAAGCGGAGTAACAGCAAGCCCGGCTTGTAAACGCGTTTCGACCGAAGCACGTCCGCGCGCCATCGCAGGGTCTTCATCAAGCAGAATCATGCCAGTCAGGAAGTTATGAAGCTTCGGCAGGTAACTGCAACACTTGGTTTGTGGATTGAACAGCCGACTGCCAGGCTGTTGATGCTCATCGCCGCTTTCACACATCGCGCAATCGTTGCAGGTTGCGCGAGTTTCGGGCGGAATCTCTGCGCCCAGCAGTTCATCAAACCATTTGGCGTATAGCGGTGGGAGCGGGCTGGAAAGCGGATCGGACATCGAGTATTCCTCGGCAGCGCTCAGGTTTACTTTTTCAACCTGAGCGCTGCCGTCTTATGGCCGTTGGATGATGACGGGGTTACTACTTTTTAGCTGCCTTGAGGTCATAGGTAGAAATCATGGCAGAACCACTTGATTCACCCTTGATGCCGTCTAAGGTCAGCAAGTAATCGCTCGGGCCACCTTTGATGTTTTCCGCATTGGTTTCATTGAGGGTCAAGTCTTCAATGACGCTGGATGGTTCGTTGGTCTTCTGTTCGGTTTCTTTCTCTTTCATGATCGTACTCCTTATGATTTGCTGATTGTTCCGTGCGGCCCGGCTTTCCGGTAAAACCACATTGTTCCCATCAACCGTTTACCGCATCGTTTCTGAGTGCTTTACCCGCGCTCATTTGCTAAGGCGGAAAGAGGCGGCAAAAACTATCATCGCGGCAAAATAATTTCGCGCGATTTACAGACCGAGCTGCTGGCTGCTGAGGTAGTAATACAGCCCTTGTCTCGCCATCAATTCTTCGTGTGTGCCCTGCTCCACCAGCTTTCCCTTTTCGATGACCAGGATCAGGTCGGCATCGCGAATGGTGCTTAGTCGGTGCGCGATAACGAACGATGTGCGGCCTTTGAACAATTGATTCATATTTTCTTTGACGGCTTTTTCCGATTCGGTGTCCAGCGCCGAAGTCGCTTCATCGAAAATCAGGATGGGTGGTTTGTTATACACCGCGCGAGCAATCGCCAACCGCTGCCGCTGTCCGCCAGAAAGCGCAATGCCGGTTTCGCCGACGCGGGTTTCATATCCCAGTGGCAAACGGTCAACGAATTCATGTGCGTTGGCGACTTTTGCCGCCCAGATGACACGGTCTGTGTCCGGCTCTTCGTCGCCGAAAGCGACATTCTTGGCAATGGTGTCATCGAAAAGATAATTTTCCTGAAGCACAAATCCAATCTGGCGGCGCAGATCGCGGTAACGCAGTTTTCGCTGTTCAACATCGTCAAAGAAAATCGCGCCGCTGGTCGGTTCCAGCATTCCCGCCAGGCATTTGACCAAGGTGGTTTTGCCAGAACCGCTGCGGCCAACAATTGCGATAGTTTTTCCGGCGGGAATATCCAGCGAAATGTCGTCCAGGATTTTGGCCGAATCGCTTCCGCCATATTGGAAGCTGACGTTTTGCAACCGCACGCGGCCTTCCAAGCTGCGAACTGGCTTGAGGTTCGAATGATCGCTTCCCTGCTCCGGTTCGGATTCAAAAATGTCGTTCATCCGGTTCAGCAGCACTGAAGCGAATTGCCAGTTGTCCCACATCGAAAGCAGCGTCAGAATCGGCGCGTTGGCCATTGCCACAAGTGAGTTGAACGCGACCATTGCGCCAATGGTCATCTCGCCGCTCATAACGCGATTGGCCGCGACAAACAGAAACAGCGCCATCGAAAGAAAGCCGACTGTCTGCACTGCGCCTTCATAACCCATCATCAGAAAGTTCGACTTGAATTGTTTCTTGGCCAAGCCGTGAAATTCGCCTAGCATTTTTTCGCGTAGGCTGGATTCCGCGCCGAGAGCTTTGACGGTTTCGATTCCCTTGATGGCATCAATCTGGTGCGAACTGTATTTGCCGTACGCTTCTTCCAGTTCGTCGAACATCGGCCCCAGTCGCTTGCTGGAATACTTCATCAAGCCCGCATACATCGGCGCGACAGCCAGAAAAACAACTGCCAGCATTGGACTATAAAAAAACATCAGTGTAACGGCGGCAACAATCTGCGCAATCGAAGTCAGTCCGTTGACGCCGTTCTGCACCAGAAATTCGCGCACTTGCCGGACGCCCTGGATGCGCCGCTGAATGTCGCCGGTTTTGCGCGAGGCGAAATAACTGAGCGGCAAAGCCAGCAATTTGCGCGTAATGAAATCCAGCGAAGACGAATCCACCCGCACCGCCACAAAGCTGAGCAGATACCGCTGCACCAGCATTGCTGCGGTCATAAATACCAGCACAACCAACATCGTACCGATCATCATCGTCAGCAAGCCAGAATCGTTTTCGACCAGCACACTATCAACAATGACTTGGGTAAACACCGGCAACAGCATTTGCAACGCGCTGACGATGACGGCCAAGCCTGTGGCTTTGGCAAAAATGCCCTTGAACGGCTTCAGGAACGGCATCAGCCAACCGAAACCAGTTCGCGTTTCCGGCGCTTGTTCGAACGCTTCGGTGTAATCGAACAGCGCGGCATAGCCATTCCATTTTTCGTCCAGCTCTTTGCGCGTGATTTTGCGGATGGAACTCGCCGGGTCGGCAATCCAGGCGTGCGTATCATTCACGTCGAACAAAACCACCCAATGGTAATTGTCCCAATGGATGATCGCGGGCAGCGGCATTTGAGGAAGATTGCTCTTTGACGCTTTGACAGAACGAGCAGCCAATCCCAAGGCTTCAGCTCCCTGACACAATCC
>CAZXHW010000501.1:0-6258 GCA_964639915.1 uncultured Heliomicrobium sp. | reverse complement strand
ATCCACAGCCTCGATCGGATTTTCCCCTCGCACAACTGAAGCAACGATTTGGACGCGGCTTGAACTCTCAGCCGCGTTCGTGCTATTTGGTTCGGCCTTTGCTAATGCCGGTTACGCGTTCTGTGTGAATCCACGCACGGTTCAACGGCAGCAAAGTGCATCGGAATAATCGTTATGTCTAAATCACTTGTCATAGTCGAATCGCCCTCGAAGGCGAAAACGATCAATAAATATCTGGGGAAGGATTTTACGGTTCTGGCTTCGGTCGGCCACGTCAAAGATTTGCCGAAGAAGGGCTTGGGAGTTGATGTCGAAAATGATTTCGAGCCAACTTACGAAGTCATGCCCGGCAAGGAAAAGGTGGTTAAAGAGATCACCGCTGCTGCCAAAGACGCCGAAACGGTTTTCATCGCAACCGACCCGGACCGCGAAGGCGAGGCCATCGGGTATCACCTGGCCGAAATCGTCAAAAGCGGGCGAGGCCAATCCCAGAAACCCGTCTTCCGTGTGATGTTCAACGAAATCACCAAGAATGCGGTCAAGGAAGCGTTCAACCACGCAGGCCAGATCAACAACGACCTAGTTGACGCGCAGCAGGCGCGCCGTGTGTTGGATCGTCTGGTGGGATACAAAGTCAGCCCGCTGTTGTGGGACAAAGTTCGCCGTGGGCTTTCCGCCGGTCGCGTGCAAACCGTTGCGGTTCGTCTGGTCGTTGAGCGCGAACGCGAAATTCAGGCATTCGTCAAAACTGAATACTGGTCCATCATTGCCAACCTGGCTGCGCAACTGCCGCCGAATTTTGACGCGCGTCTTTATAAAGTGGATGCGTTGACGGTCAAAACTTCCGGTTTTGACGATGGCGTCAAAAAGAGCGAATTTCATATTAAAGATGAAGCGACGGCGAAAGGCATTCTGGATGAACTGAACGGCGCAAAATACATCGTCAGCGACGTCACCACCAAAGAGAAAAAGCGCAATCCGGTTCCGCCATTCATCACTTCCAAACTGCAACAGGAAGCTTCGCGCAAGCTGCGGTTTTCGGCCAAGCGAACGATGCAGATCGCGCAAAAGCTGTACGAAGGTAAAGACATCGGCAGCGAAGGCACAGTCGGTTTGATCACCTATATGCGAACCGATTCCACGCGCGTGGCCGACAGCGCGCTTGGCGAAGTCCGCGATTTTATCGGTGGGCATTTCGGCCAGAACTATTTGCCCGAAAAAGCGGTTTTTTACCGCTCCAAAAAGGACGCGCAGGACGCGCACGAAGCCATCCGCCCGACTTCCGCTGATCGCACGCCGGACAAAGTTGCCGCGTATCTGGAAAAAGACGAGTTAGCGCTTTACCGCCTGATCTGGCAGCGCTTCGTTGCTTCGCAAATGATGCCTGCGATTTTTGATCAAACGACGATTGATATTTCGGCGGGCGACAAATACCTGTTTCGGGCGACCGGTTCGGTCATCAAGTTCGACGGCTTCCTGGCCGTTTATGAAGAGGGCAAGGACGAAAAGGACGAAGACGACGACGAACGCGCCGCCAAGCTGCCGAAAGTCGAAAAAGGCGAGAACCTGACCTTGAATTCGTTGACGCCCAACCAGCATTTCACCGACCCGCCTCCGCGGTACACGGAAGCGACGCTGGTCAAAGCGCTGGAAGAAAAGGGAATTGGCAGACCTTCGACGTACGCTTCGATCATGTCCGTAATCCAGGATCGTGAGTACGTTCAGAAGCTGGAAAACAAATTTTCTCCGACGGAGCTTGGCACTTTGGTCAATGATCTGTTGATCGAAAGCTTCACGGATTTGTTTGCCGTTGAATACACGGCGCAAATGGAAGCCCAGCTTGATGAAGTCGAAGACGGCAAACTGAAATGGACGCAGGCGTTGCACGGCTTTTACGACAAGTTCACGGTGGATTTGAAATCCGCGCAAGAACACATGCGCGACGTGAAGCGGCAGGAAATCATTACCGACGAAGTTTGCGACAAGTGCGGATCGAAGATGGCCATCAAGTTCGGACGCTTCGGTCAATTTCTGGCCTGCACGAACTATCCCGAATGCAAAAACACGCGTGAACTGGCCAAGCCTGCTGCGGTAAATGGCAGCGGCGAAGTCAGCGCGGAAGCTGCTGAAAATCCCTACGCCAACGAAACCTGTGAAAACTGCGGACGCCCAATGGCGCTGAAGAAAGGTCGTTTCGGTCAGTTCCTGGCTTGCACTGGCTACCCGGACTGCAAAACGACGCGCAAGATCAGCAAATCCGGTGCGGTCGCCGCTCCACCAGTGATGCTGGACGAACGATGCCCGGTTTGCGATTCACAACTGGCGATTCGCCAAGGGCCGTACGGTGAATTCACTGCCTGTTCGACGTATCCAACCTGCAAATTCATCAAGCGCGAAACCACAGGTGTGGCTTGTGCCAACGAAGGCTGCAAAGGCGAAATCGTCGTCAAAAAATCCAAGCGCGGCAAAATCTTTTACGGTTGTTCAGAATATCCAAAATGCGATGCGGTGTTTTGGGATAAACCCATTGCTGAGCCTTGTCCGCAGTGCAACAAACCGTTCACGCTGGAAAAATACAACGCCAAGAAAGACGAAACGATCCGCTACTGCTCCGACGAAGCTTGCGGATTCAGATTGGTCAACGGTGTTCCGGCGGAGCCCGAAGCCAAGTCTGCGACCAAAGCTGGCGCGAAAACGACAAAGGCTGCAAAGGCACCTGCTGCAAAGGCAACGAAAGCAACAAAGAGCAAGCGAGCGGCAAAAGCCGCCAGCGAATAGAAAGGTTTTAATTGTTCAACAAAATCTTCAGGCCCATCTAACTTACAGTTTAGATGGGCCTGAAGATTTTTGGACTTGATCACGTTTTACGGTGCGAAGTAACCCGATACATCAGTCACCAGATGTGTGGATGTGAGAGCGTATATTTTGAAAGCTCCATCAACTCCCAATCCGACTGTGAAATAGCGGTTGAAGTTTTGCCCCGCACTGAAATTCGACGTAGCCACCAATGGCCGCGTAGCATTACTGGGCCAGAAGGTCAGGAAGCCGTTTGCTGCCGGAGATACGGTTGTCACGTTGCCTACGATGGCCTGTGCCGTCGAAGGCACTCCGCAAACGCCGCGGGCGTCTTGAGGCGTATCTATGCTGGCGGGTATTGGCGTTCCAGGCATGAAGCACGCTCCTGCGCCAGGCCTTGTATCCAGCAATCTAGACGGGATCATTGGTCTGAACAAAAGCCCTGCTCCGTTGGTGTCCGAAGCTTCGGCACTGAAATAACCATGCACATCAATTACTAGGTGGGTTTGCGCTACCGGGTAAACCTTGAAATGACCCGATGGCGATAGGCCTACGGTGAAGGGCGAGTTAAGAGTTTGCCCAGCAGCGTAATTGCCGCTAGATGCCAGCGGCCGCGTAGCATCAGCTGGGAAAAGAGTTAGAAAACCTTGCGACAGAGGATTGACCGTTGTTGCATTGCCGACTAATGCCAGAGCAGTTCCTGGTATACCGCAAGTCCCGTTGCCTGTCTGTGTAAAATCCTGACCGGCGCCAAGAGGCATTCCGGGCCGGAAGCATCCGACCGTTTCTCCCGGACGAGTTTCCAGTAATCGAACTGGACTCGGCAAAAGATGGAAGTACAGCCCGCCCGCTCCTGGAGGCGCGTAATAGCCAGTGATGTCAACGACTACGTTAGTCGTACTTAGGACAAATATGTTGAAAGCTCCGTCGCCCGCGCCCAAGCCCACCGTAAATACATTGTTCAAAACCTGATTTGAGAGGAAATTGGTATTGGCGGCTACTGGTCTGGTTGCGCCGCTTGGATAAATAGTCAAAAAGCCTTGCGCCAGTGGGCTCACAGTTGTGATGTTGCCAGTGACTGCCGCAGCATTGGCCGGAATGGCCAACCCATCACAAGTCCTGCCCGCAACGGTCTGCGTCCGCGAAGTTCCGCTCTGAAGCATCGCCCCAGGAGTATCACATCCGGTGGCCCCAATCCGAGTATCCAGCAAGCGAACCGGGTGGGCTAAAGGATAGAACTGCAAGGGGGTTCCGGATTGTGTCACTGTGAATGTCTGTCCGGCAATATTGATTGTGCCGGTGCGTGCAGACCCGGCATTGGCAGCGACCGTATAAGCCACTGTTCCATTGCCAGTGCCGTTATTGCCAGAAGTGATCGTGATGAAGCTGTCCATGCTGGTCGCTATCCAACCGCAGCCGCTTCCGGTTGTAACAGTGATATTGCCTATCCCTACGCTTGCGACAAACGATTGGTTCATCGGAGTCAGAGAGTAGTTGCAGCCATCTTGCAGGACGGTCACTGTCGCATCAGCATAGGTTGCGCTGACAAGGTTGGCGTTCACATCCACAACTTGGCGGGGAATTGGTTGATCGCCGAAGCTTACTTGGGTAGTCACGGTTGGCCCTCCAGCTACAGCATTGAAGTTAATTGTGACCGCTTGTTGTATTCCAGCCGCGAAGTGTTGCCCGCCGGGCAGCCCAATAGCGATTCCAACCCGGCCGCTTGCGGTTTGGTTGGAATTGACAATGAGCGTTGCACCACTCGCTCCGCTGCCCAAAGTGGCTGATGAGAAACTCAGCAAGTTCACATCGTAGTTCAAACTGAATCCAAGGGTGTTCTCATTGTTCTGAGCTTCAAGCTCCACTGTCATAGAGTTAAGTTGACCGCGAATAAAACTGGCATTGACACCCCGTACGATCCGCTGCTCCACGGGCGCTAACGTCTTTGCTGCAAAAAATGAGGTAAACGGTGGAGGCAGGCTGGTTGGTCCTCCGGCAGGAATTAAAGCATCCAGGCCAGCCGTGTACCGTCCGGCTTGAGCCCAGTCAGTCAGGTTGATTAATCCATCGCCAGCACTGGATTTGGGGGCGCAGTCGGCTCGCTGGAATTCGCTGCCGGTATCAGTCATATCCAATCCAGCAGCAAAGCGACCGACTTGCACCCAGTCTCCCACGGTCACTAAGCGATCTAGGTTTCCTGGGAGACGGGGAGTAACATCAGCCTCAAAGTCTGTATCCAAGATGGAAATTGTTCCTGACGTGTAAGCTGTCAGCAGTGCCAATGCATTCAGGTTTACAGTCTGTCTAACGATTGGCTGATCGCTGAAACTTATGGTCGTATTTGTTGGCTGGGTGACAGCCGCTACATCGAAAGTGACATTTACAAGCTGAAGTGTGCCCACCGCAAAAGTCTGGCCAGTTGATAAGGCCAATGCGATTCCAAATCGGCCCTGCGCTGTTTGACTGGCATTCGTATTAAGGGAGGCCATATCGGCGTTGCTGCCTAGCGTCGCTTGCGGATTGCTTAGCAACGCAGGGTTATAATTCAAGCTGAAACCAAGAGCATTTTCATCACCTTGTGCGACTAATTGAATAGATACGCTTACCTGCGTCGCCGCAGGGGTAGATGTGCTAACCACACGGAGAATCCGTGGATTACCACCCTGATTTACTGTAAAGATGCGGCCAGCAATGGTTAGCGTTCCGCTCCGGGGACTTTCGTTCGCGTTAGCTGCCACTGAATAATTGACCGTGCCATTGCCGCTGCCGCTGCCGCCAGAGGTGATTGTGATAAAGTTCTGGTTATTGCTTACCGCCGTCCAGTTGCAACCATTGGCCGCAATTACGTTGACGCTGCCGGACCCACCAATGGCCGGAAAGGATTGACTTGCTGCCGAAAGAGCAAAAGTGTTGACCGTTAAGGTCACTTGGTTGGTGATCGTGGCACTGCAATTGGTGAAAACTGCTCGGTAAAGGTTCCCATTCTGCGAGGCATTCGTTTGAAATGTCAGTGAAGTGTTTGTCGCACCGTTGATATTAGTAAAGGTCGCCCCGCCGTTGATGCTAACTTGCCACTGCACGCTAAGCGGTGGTTCCCCGCCCGCCGCGGCAGTAAACGTGACGTTACTGCTCTCGCATACAGTCTGGTTGGTTGGCTGTGTGGTGATGTTTGGGGCCAGGCAGGTAGGATTATAAACCTCAGTGCTGTTGAGATAATTGCTTGGACCTACTCCTCCAACAACGATGACATCGCCGTTTTGCAGCAACGTCGCTGTATGGAAATTTCGGGCAGCACTGAGAAACCCGGTCAAAATCCAGCTACCTGAAATCGGATTGTAAATCTCGGCACTGTTGAGAGTATTGCTGGTGCTACCTCCGGCAACGAGAACCTGTCCATCCTGCAACAAGAGACCGCTTAAAAAGTTGCCACGGTTTCTTCTGAGTTGTACGGTAAGGCTATTG
>CAZXHW010000500.1:0-6265 GCA_964639915.1 uncultured Heliomicrobium sp. | reverse complement strand
CGAAACTCCGATCAACGGATGGCCTTCAGGCAGAAAACTATAAGTACCGGCGATATCGTTAAATTGCCGAACATCATTGGCAACAACGACTGAAAGATCGTCTCGACCGGGAAAAGTTGCTTTCAGATATTGCGAATGGCCTTGAACTGTCATGGCAATCGTCGTCGGATTCAAGCGGTTTGAGCCATACCCGACCCTGCCTCGCCGCCCGCCGGTTCCGAAAGGCAGAACTTGCCAAAACGCATCGAAAACCAATGCCAGATGTTTTTCGTCCAGATGCTTTTCCAGGATTTCAGGGTAGGCGTAAGGAATTTTCCCGGAAAGCCATAGCTGCAATCGTTCGGCAGCGCCTCGCCCAAGGTCGCCATATTTTTCAGCCAGCAGTTCGTAAAACTTTGCGTGTTCCATAACAGTTCCAAAGGTAAGAGGTTACAACTGAATGGGGAGTTGCGATTCCTTTAATTTCCAGCCTTGATTTCAAACAATCGAATAATCCGTCAGCGAAGATTTGTCGCCCAAAGTCGCTCCGTCAACTTTCGAATTGCGACCGATGATCGCGCTTTTGCCGATAATCGAATTGCGAATTTCAGCGGCTTTTCCGACGCGCGCGCCTGACAAAACAACGCTGTTTTCAATTTTGGCGCGCTCTTCAATCACACAATTCGATCCCAGCACCGAATTGATGATTTCAACGCCGGGTTTGATCGAACAACTAGGATCAATGACGGAAAGCGCGTCAATTTTTGCAGGCTCGGCTTCCGTGGACAATGTCGAAGTGGTTGAAGTTTCGATGGGCTTGCGCTCCACCTCAAACGATTTAAGCCGCCCGTTAATCAGATCGTCATTGGCCTGCCAGTACCGCTGAGGCGTGCCGATGTCCAGCCAGTAATCCGACATCGTGTAGGCAAAAAACGGTTCGTTGTTTTGAAGCAACGTCGGAAAAAGCTGATACTCAAACGAGTATTTTTCGTCTTTCGGAATGTAATTCAGGATATGCGGTTCAAGCACGTAAATCCCTGCATTGATGGTATTGCAGGTGATTTCTTCGGGTTTGGGTTTTTCCAGGAAGCGACGCACACGGCCATCACTTTCCGTTTCGACCAGCCCATACGCCGAAGGGTTATCAACAGGCGTTAAGACAATGGTCGCCGCCGCCTGCTTTTCACGGTGATATGCCAGGACTTTGGCAATATCAATGTCTGTCAGCACGTCTCCGTTAAACACAACTGCGGTCTGCGACAGGTGCTCTTCGGCATTTTTGTAGGCTCCGCCAGTTCCAAGTGGCGAAGCTTCAACCGCATAGTAAATTTTCACACCGTAATCTTCACCATCGCCAAAAATGTCGCTGATCTTGTCTGGCTTGTAGGAAAGCGACAGTGTGATTTCTTCAATTCCGGCTCGTTTTAGCAGGTCAATTTGGTAAAAAAGAAAAGGACGATTGACGATGGGGACGACGGGTTTGGGCGTGTAAATGGTCAGCGGTCGCAGGCGCGTTCCTTCGCCACCTGCCAATATGAGTGCTTGCATCAGGCTTGAAGCGTTCTCCTTGCTTATGATCTATCCGTCGGATTTGAGGCGAGAGTCTAGCAATCGCACCGATGGAAATCAAAATACAGTTTTGACGGCTTCCAATACCGTGCAGTATGTTATGTGCTTTATTCAACCCGGCTTCAAAACCACTCAAGAAAATAAAATACGAAAAGGACCCCGATCTATGTCTGTACTCTTGAAACAATTACAAGACAGTTTGCCTAACAAAGTCGAAGCCGCTTTGGCTGAACACGTTCGCGCAGCGGAAAGCTGGGCGACAAAAGTCCGGCTGTGGCTGGCGCTCACCTCACTCGTGGCTGCTTACTGGATGTGGAATCATTCGTCAAACGCCAGAAATATTTATTTGGCGTTCGCGGCGCTATGGCTGGTAACGATGTTCGTCGTCAGCACACTCACCCGACGGAATGCTTCAGACACGTTAGCGACCAAAACAACAATGTTCGATTTGACCATCGTGCATCTGGGTTTAGCCGCTTTTGTTCAGCAGGGTTTGTTTCCGAAAATCGGCGCGGGAATTTTCCTCTGCTACTTTCCGATTCTGGCGGTTGCGGCAACTCGCTACCGAACGATGCTGGTTGTTCAATCAGCGATCTACGCATTTGTTGGTTACGGACTGATTTCCTACTGGGCAGGCAGTCCGCCCTGGTTCCGGCTTTCGCTGCTGGCGGTAACAGCTTTTGTTTTTGCGGTGGGTTCGCACAAGCCAAAAGACTTGATGGTCAGCGTGGCGAAAAACGCCCTGCAAGAATCTTTCGACCTGGGCAGCAAACAGCGCGAAGCCGAGATGACAGAGTATGTTCATCAACTTTTTATGCCGCCACCACTGCTAGATCTGCCCAGCGCATGGTGTTCGTCCAAGCATGGAGCAGGAACTGTAACGGGTGGCGATTACCTTCAGATTTTTGAAACCTCGCGCGGGCCGATATTTGTGCTGGGCGATCTTTCGATTGCAAGCGGCAAAAAGTTTGAATCGCTGGCGGCCACCGCTGACTTGCACAAATCGCTTTCGAAAATCATCAGCAGGAATTCCGCCGATCCAAGCTTGACGAAGATTCTGGACGATCTAAACGCAGAGCTTTTCGAAAAGCGCCGTCCATTCACTTGCATATTGGCCCAATGGCAAGGCGAGCAATTGCATTACGTCAATGCCGGACATTTGCCCATGGTTCATTTGAACAAACCGCAAGGCGCAACCACTGCCGGACGCAAACAATTGCCAGTGACCTGCGGGCCAGTCGGGGAAACTGCCGATGCAAAGTTCGTAGAATCCGCAGTGCCCTTCCCCGCGCGCGATTTGCTGTTGATGTACACCGATGGAGCGTTCGCCAAACTGGCCGACACTCGTGAAAAAGGCATCGCCGAAATTGAAGCCATGTCTGAACGCTTCAGCGGTGGCGAAGTCACTACGTTGTGCCATCGCGTGTTCGACTGCGCCCAACCGGGCTTTGAAATACTCAAAGATGACGCGACGGTTGTCGTTATACGCCGTCAACCTGCTGCGGCAAGTGCCACCAGTTCTTCGTAAGCCTTGTGCTAAACTAACGCAGCAGTAACGAAGAACGCGAGGAATCAGTTATGCAATACACAGTCGTCATCAGCGAAAAACCGGGTGGACAGTGGCAAGCAATTGTCCCTGTCCTGCCCAACTGTACAGCCGAAGCTTCAACCCGCGAAGAAGTGCTGTCGCGCATCAAAAACAACCTGATGGCCGCAGCCGCAAATTTGGAAGTTGTGCAGATGGAAATTCCGGAAAACGGATCACAAAACGGTCAAGCAAAATCATCCGCCAGCCAATGGCCAGGCTTTGGTTCACACCCGAATGACCCCGACTGGGGAGACTTTTTCGATGAACTTGATCGGCAACGACAATAGACAAGGTGAGGAGGCGAACGGTGTACTTACTGGATACCAATGTGCTGACTCATTACGTAAACGGCCACCAAACATTACTGGCCAATTTGCAGCGCGTTGACCCGGCAGAAGTGGCTCTGCCGTCAGTGGTTGTGGCTGAAGCAATGCGCGGAAGATCTGAATTTGCATTGAAAGCCCCGTCAGATAAGGCGGCGTATGCTCATGCTTTGCTTCTGGAAACGTGGCAAATTCTGCAAACTTTTCAGATGCTGATTTTGGACGAATCAGGCGTGACCAAGTTGGTGGAATTGCAAAAACAGCACAGTTCCAACAAACGGTACGCCGATATGATGATTGCGGCGATAGCGTTAACTGGAAAACACATCGTCATCACTCGCAACCAAAGGCATTTTGTTGATCTGCTTCCAGCGATCCAATTAGCCAATTGGATTGACGACCCACCCAGATAAATCCCTGATGCTGATTTTAGGAATTGAAAGCTCATGTGATGAAACCGCTGCAGCCGTAATCGCTGACGGCACGCGCGTTCTATCCAACGTCATCTATTCGCAAATCGCCACGCACAAAAAATACGGCGGCGTCGTCCCCGAACTGGCTTCGCGCGAACATCTGGAAAAGATCGAAGGCGTCGTTGACGAAGCGTTAAAGACAGCCGGAGTGACGTACTCAGAGCTTGGCGGTATCGCAGTCACCCAAGGTCCCGGTTTGGTTGGTTCGCTGCTGGTGGGAATCAACTTTGCCAAAGCCGTCGCTTTCGCCACGGGCAAACCCATCGTCGGCGTCAATCACATCGAAGGGCACGTTTACTCGACCGCGTTTGAGTTTCCACAGCCCGAATATCCTGCGCTGGCCCTGGTCGTCAGCGGAGGACACACCAACCTGTTCCTGATTCCGGAACCGGAAAAATACAAACTGGTCGCACGCACACGCGACGACGCCGCTGGCGAAGCCTTCGACAAAGTCTCCAAGCTGATCGGACTCGGTTATCCCGGCGGCCCTGTGATTGATCGGCTGGCCGCGAAAGGCAACAAACGCGCAATCATCTTTCCACTGGCCGAAATCAAGGAAAAAGACGGCAGCGGCCTGAGCCTGGATTTTTCCTTCAGCGGGCTGAAAACCGCCGTGCTGCGTTACGTCCGCGAACACCAGATTGAGCCAGTCGCCGATCCAGCCAATCCCGGCGAACAAATCCTCGATCTCTGCGCCAGCTTCCAAAACGCCGTCGTCCGCGCCCTTGTCCGCAGCCTACGCAAAGCCGCCGAGCGCTACCAGCCGCGCACGATCCTGTTGGCTGGAGGCGTCGCCTGCAACAGCGAACTCCGCTCCGCAGTTCAAAAGCTCGCGGACGAACTAAAGATTCCCGCCTACATCCCTTCGCCGATTTACACCACCGACAACGCCGCGATGATCGCCGCCGCAGGCTACCCAAAACTGCTGCGCGGAGAGTGTATGGCGTGGGACGCCAGCGCCGATGTCAGCCTGCGATTGCCAAACGTTGATGTCGAAACGGCCAAACCAAAGCAGAAGCAACGTTACAGATTGTAAGCGAGCAATTTTGGTGTAGACTTCGCCGCGAATTCTGGTGAAGGAGATTTTCAACTCAGACGATGCCGACGGAAGCCAATCCACCCAAAGTGTTCATCAGCTACAGCCACGATTCGCAGAAGCATTTCGACCGCGTCTTGCTGTTGTCGGACACGCTGCGCGAATGGGGAATTGATTGCCACATTGACCAATACGAACTCGCTCCGGCGGATTGGCTGCGCTGGATGGAGCGCCATATCCGCGAAGCTGATTTCGTGCTGATCGTTTGCACTGCCACGTATTGCCGCCGCTTCAATGGCGAGGAAGAACCCGGCAAAGGTCTGGGCGTGCGCCACGAAGGCGGCGTCATTTCCGTCGAGCTGTACAATCGCCAAACCGAAACCGCCAAGTTTATACCTGTCGTCTTTTCCGTTCCTGACGCCGCGCACATCCCGACGCCATTGCAAGCGACCAATCGCCACGCACTGAATATGGAGCAGCTCGAAACCGATCGCGGCTTTGAGAATCTCTATCGCCAGTTGACCCGCCAGCCGCGCGTAGTGCCAAAACCAATTGGCAAGATCCGCCCGCTACCACCAATCAATCGCAAAGAAGATTTTGAAGAACAAGAAGTTACAGCCGCTCCATTACCCATCGTTCAACTGCCCAAACCAAAGATCATTTCTTCACCAGATCCGCAGGTTCGTAGTCAAAACTTTATTAAAAAACTTCGCGGCCGTATCGTCATTGAACAACTTCACGATCAGAATTTCACTGAAGACTTGGGTAAGGGTGCCAAACTGGAAATGATAGCCATCCCCGGCGGATCATTTCAGAGGGGTTCGGAAGATTTCCACGACACCATGCCGGTTCATCGGGTGACGCTCTCCCCGTTTCACATCGGCAAGTTCCAGGTGACTCAACAGCAGTGGCAGGCGGTTATGGACAACAATCCTTCACGCTTCAAAGGCGACAAGCTGCCGGTCGAAACTGTTTCGTGGACTGACGCCTTTGAGTTCTGCATGAAGCTGTCAGAAAAGACCGGCAAGGAATATCGCCTGCCAACCGAAGCCGAATGGGAGTACGCCTGCCTGGCGGGTTCAACCGGAAAGTATTGCTTCGGCGACGATGATACTTTGCTGAAGGATTACGCGTGGTATCGCGCCAACTCCGGCAGCGAAACTCACCCGGTTGGAGAAAAGAAACCGAACAACTGGGGTCTACACGATATGCACGGCAATGTTTGGGAATGGTGTCAGGATTGGTATGGCAAAAACTATTACGCGGAACTGAGCAATCAAGGCGAGGCAGTCAATCC
>CAZXHW010000499.1:0-6291 GCA_964639915.1 uncultured Heliomicrobium sp. | reverse complement strand
CAAGGACTACGTGAAGCAATTGCTGTCAGCCAAGCCGGATTTGAAATCGCCCGATTACGGTTACGGCTTTCAGATAGACAACGTAAACCAGATCGTCGGCCACAGCGGTGGATTTCCCGGAATCAATTCCAACCTGGATATGTATTTGAACAACGGGTTTACGGCTGCGGTCATGTCGAATTATGGTCGGGGTGGGGAGCTTATCGAAGACAAGATTCAGCAATTAATCTTGAGCGGCCAACCGACGCAGGTTTCCAACCGCTAGACCTGACAGAAACCGAAAACAGTATGAGCGGGTCAGCGCAGCGATTGCGCCGACCCGCTCATGTTTTTCAGCCAAAAGTCAGAATTGCAATTACTCGACAAATTCGACTTTGACCTGATTTGGAATCACGCCTTTGCGGAAGCCTTCATCCAGCAACAACCGAACGCCTTCGCGGTCGCGGTCTGTGTAACCCAGCGTCGAACTGTTGACCCACATGGCAACAAACCGATCCGCCGTTTCCGTAGGCATGTCGCGGGCGAACTGCATTGCATACGCCAGCGCGGCTTCGCGGTTGTCCATCGAAAACTGGATCGACCGATGCAGCCAGTAAGAAACCTTTTTTTGCAATTCCGGCCCAAGATCACGTTTGATGGCGTTACCACCCATCGGCAAAGGCAAGCCGGTTTCCTGTTTCCACCACGCGCCCAAGTCAACAATCTTGTCCAAGCCTTGTTCGTGAAAGGTCAACTGACCTTCGTGGATCAGCAATCCTGCGTCGTATTTACCCGCCGCTACCAGATCAATGATTTCATCAAATGGTTCAACGCCATATTCAAATTCCGGCGTGTGCAGCTTCAAGGCCAGAAACGCGCTGGTCAGTTTGCCGGGAATGGCAATGCGCATATTTTTCAGTTCACTGGCCGGAGCCGGTTCACGCGCGACGACAATCGGGCCGTAGCCATCACCGATGCTGGCTCCGTGCGGTAACAACGCGTAGTTGTCTGAAATGTAGGCGTAGGCGTGAAACGACACGGCCGTCACGTCGTATTCCTGTGTCGTCATCGCGATCTGGTTCAGCGATTGAATGTCTTTCAGGACGTGTGAAAACTGCAACTCGCCAGTGTCCAGCTTGTCCGTGGCCAGACCATAAAACATAAATGCGTCGTCCGAATCCGGGCTGTGCGCAACTTTGATTTCTCGTTTCATATAGATACTGATGAAGTTCCTATTCCAGAATTTTGTTGAGCGGCGTCGCGACTTGAGGCAGTTCAACAGTAATTATCTGCCAAACAATATCGAAATTGACGCCGAAGTAATGGTGAATCAGTTTATCTCGGACACCCGCCAGGCTTTTCCAGGGAATTTCGGAATGCTGGTGTCGCAAGTCTTCAGAAAGGTTTTTGATGGCTTCGCCAATAATTTCAAGATTGCGGACCACCGCATCCTGCGTTTTGGTATCGGCTAAAAAAGCTTCGTAACTCATCTCCGCCGTATAAAGAGCAATTCGACGGATGGCCTCTTGAACGTCCTGAACAAAGTCGCGGTTGGTTCTTTCAGACATAGACGATACTCTCCGCGATATTCTCTGCTACTCGACCTAACCTGATCGCTTGTATACCGGCTGGCGTTAATACATCAACTTTTCGATCAAAAAGGCTTTCCAGATATTCCGTTAGCTCAATGAACTTGAAGCCGATCGGTCGTTCAAATTCTACGACTACGTCCACATCGCTTTGCTCATTTGGCGATCCTTTAGCATATGAGCCGAACAAGCCAATCCTTTTGACGCCATATTCAGCGACAAGGTGCGGATAATGTTCTCGCAACAATTGAATGACTTGTTCCTTGGTGAGCATTTTCGTTGGTTACGCTGCGGCAAAAGCGCGCAGCGGATGATAAAGCGTGTCGCGTTCGACGGCTTCGAATCCAGCCTCATTGATCAGCCGGATGATTTCATCTGAAGTCGCTTCGTTTTCGTTTTTGGCTTCGACCAGATACGACTCCATCAGTTCGCCGCCTTTTGAAATGGTTCCGTCGAAATCGTTCGCGCCGAAATGCAGCGCGGTCTGCGCCAGTTTCTTGCCCAGCATCACCCAGTACGCTTTGATGTGGTCAATGTTGTCCAACATCAAGCGCGACGCAGCGATGACCTTCAGGCTGTCAATTCCCGACGGCCCAGGCAAGTGCGAAAGCTGCGTTCCCGCCGGGTAAAACGCCAACGGAATGAAGCATTGGAAACCGCCGGATTTATCCTGCTGCTGGCGCAACTGAACAAAATGGTCAACGCGATCTTCGGTGGTTTCGACGTGGCCGTATAAAATCGTAGCGTTGGTTTTCAGACCCGCTTTATGAACCTTGCCCGCCATATTCAACCAACGCTGGCCGTCAGTTTTGTGCGTGCAAACCTTTTCGCGTGTTCCTTCGGCAAAGACTTCCGCGCCGCCGCCAGGGCAGGAATCCATTCCGGCTCGGTGCAGTTTTTCAATCACTTCTTCATCCGTCATCTTGTAAAACTTGGCGAAAAAGTCGAGCTCGACCATTGTGAAGGCTTTCAGGTGAAGCTTGGGAAATTCGCGCTTCAGGTTTGTCAGCAAGTCGGTGTAATAGGAAAACGGCAATCGTGTATTCAGCCCGCCGACGATGTGCAGTTCGGTTGCGCCTTGTTCCGTGGCCTCGCGGGCGACTTTCAGGCTTTCGTCCAGGCTGTGTGTGTAACCGCCTTCCTGATTGTGCTTGACGAAAAAGCCACAGAACTTGCAATCGGCGTAACAATAATTCGTCGGGTTCAAATGACGGTTGACGTTGAAATACGTTTTTAAGCCGTGTTTGCGGCGGCGAACAATGTCAGCCAAACGGCCTACGCCGTGCAGGTCGCTGCTGTGGAAAAGCGCCATTCCGTCTTCAAAGCTCAGCCGTTCGTCGGCCAGCACTTTTTCGGCAATCGGTTCAAGCTTGGGATCAAGCAAAAAATTGTTCAGCATAATTGCTCCTTGCCACTTCTACTTTTTCAATTTCAATTTCTGTTCAATCAACTCTTCAAACTCAGATTTGATAACTTCGCCCGGAGCGATGCGGACATGTTTGGCGATGATGTCGCCTTTCTTTTGTATGTCTTCTGCCGCAATCAAAACGTTCAGCGGAGTTCCCCAGTGGCGGTTGTCTTCCACTTTGTTGCGATACGCGTAATGCGTCGTGCCGGTGCGATCTTTCATTTTGCCGTCGCCTTCGATGCAAATTGGATATTCCGGCTGGTGGCGTTCGATGAAGCCGCGCAATTCCAGTTCGTTTGAATACTCGCAAACGCCAATTACCAACAAGCCTTGATCTTTATACTTTTCGTAAAGCTCTTTCATCGTCTTTACATCGAAGTTCGAGTTGTGACACCAGGCGGCGAAATAATGAATCAGCACCAGTTTTTCGCCTTTGACGGCTTCTCGCAAGTTGATTGATTTGCCGTCCGGAGTGGCGAAGTTGAAGTCTTTGATTTCCATCTCCACATCGCGCAGCGGCACGTAATAATGCCCGTGATCATCTTGCGCGGCAGCGGTCAGGCTCAGCCCGATCAGGACCACAAAGAGCAGGCAAATTTCTTTCAAGGCGCTTTTCATTGTTCACCCCTGCTTCATCAGGAAAACGTCAGCCGCAATTGTCACAAACAGAATCACGCTGACCCAGGCGTTGGTGTTGAAGAAGGCTACGTTCAATCGCGATAGGTCGTCAGCGCGCACCAGCCGGTGCTGATACAAGAGCAACGCAGCCGTGGCGATGATGCCCAGCAAGCCAATCCAGTGCAAGCCAGTCAAGAAGTACACGCAAACCAATGCCGCCAGCATTGCTGCGTGCAATCCGCGCGAAATCCACAGCGCCGCCGCGATGCCGAAACGTTGTGGAATGGAGTTCAATCCGGCTTCGGCGTCGAAGTCTCGATCCTGACAGGAATAAATGATGTCGAACCCGGCAGTCCATAGCATAACAGCCAAAGAAATCAGCAATGGTACAGGTGAATCAATCGCTCCGCGCACAGCAATCCAGGCTCCGGTTGGAGCTATCGAAAGCGCCCAGCCCAAAACCAGGTGCGACAACGACGTGAATCGTTTTGTGTACGAATAAAACAGAATCGAAAACAGCGCGATTGGCGATAACAACAGAGTCAGCCGGTTCAACATTGCCGCCGCCAGAAAAAACACCGCCGCTGAAACCACAGTAAAGACGATGACGAATTGCACGCTCAGCAGCCCGGCAGGGATGGCTCGTGTGCTGGTGCGCGGATTCGCAGCATCAATGCGGCGATCTACCAACCGATTGAACGCCATTGCCGCGGAACGTGCTCCAACCATTGCCACAACGATCCAGAAAATTTGTCGCAAAGTCGGCAATCCATTCGCTGCCAGCACGGCTCCTAAAAAAGCGAATGGCAAGGCAAACAGCGTATGTTCGATCTTGATCATTTCCAGCGTAGTTTTCAGGTTTCTAAGCATAACTTCTTAAGGTAGCGCGAGGCGATGTTATCTCTCCGTCTCCTCGTCTCTTCGTCTCTCTGTCGGTTTGCTCCCTTCCCATCGAGTTTTCTGCTGATGGCCGACGCCCAAATGATCCAACAACCGATGCGTGAAATGTTCCACCAGATCATCAATCGTTTTTGGGAAGTGATAAAAGCTGGGCATCGCCGGGACAATGCGCACTCCCAGTCGAGCCAGTTTCAGCATGTTTTCCAGATGAATAGCATTGAGCGGAGTTTCGCGCGGAACCAGAATCAGCGTGCGGTTTTCTTTCAGAATGACATCAGCGGCGCGATGAACCAGATCGCGCGTCATGCCAGAAGCAATCGCCGCCAGCGTGCTCATGCTGCAAGGGACGATGACCATTGCATCGCTTAAGTACGAACCGCTGGCGATACTTGCGCCAATGTCATTGGTCGAATGAACAATCACCTTGTTGGATTCTTTTCCCAGAAATTCGCGAACAACTCGCGTGTCAGTGCCAGCGACTTTTAATCCCAATTCTTCGCCAACGACGCGGACGCCTGCCTGAGAAATGACCAAATCAATTCTGCCGACTTCCGGATTGTCGTTGAGGTGTTTGAGCAAGCTTTGCGCGTAAATTGAACCGCTTGCTCCGGTAATTCCGACGGTGATCGTTTTCATTGGCGTGAACTCGCATCTGGCTTTTCGACCAGGCAGCAACTATAGGAGCCGCTTTGAAAGCTTGTCAAGCAAGGCGTTTGGCGGCTATGTTGACGCTCATGGATCAGGAACGATTGAAAGATTTGTTGCAAAAATTCAAAGCGGGCGAAGTCGAATTGGATCAGGCGCTAGACAGTTTGCGCCATCTGCCGTTTGAAAGTCTGGGCTACGCCACGGTGGATCATCACCGAGCCATTCGCCAGGGATTTCCCGAAGTCATTTTCGGCCAAGGCAAGACGCCGGAACATGTTGCGGGCATTGCCGAGCGACTGCTGGAACGTTCGTCGAATCTGCTGGTGACGCGCACGAATCGCGAAGCGTTTGAACAGGTGAAAGCGATTGCCGCCGATGCCCAGTTTCACGATAGCTGCAAAGCGATTTCCGTTCAGCGAGACAAAGCCGTTCGCGGGCGAGGCGTGATCGCCATCGTCACCGCCGGAACTTCGGATATTCCCGTCGCTGACGAAGCTGCGCTGACTGCTGAAATCATGGGCAATCAAATTGCACGGTTGTTTGATGTTGGCGTTGCCGGAATTCACCGGGTGCTGAGCCAGCGCGAATTACTGCAATCGGCCAAGGTGATTGTTTGCGTCGCCGGAATGGAAGGCGCTTTGCCGTCGGTTGTCGGGGGGCTGGTCAGCGTGCCAGTCATCGCCGTTCCGACCAGCATCGGGTACGGAGCCAGCTTTGGCGGCATCGCGGCACTGCTGGGGATGCTGAATTCCTGTTCGTCGAACGTGACAGTAGTCAATATTGATAACGGCTTTGGGGCAGGATTTGTGGCAAGTTTGATCAACCGCGAATGAGCAGCTTGACGCTTCGTTGACGCTGGTTGAAACTCCAAGCCTTGTTCCATCATCGAACTCATAACCTTGCAAGGGAGAATTCATGGAAGCTTCTGCCAAAAAAGAATCAAACGTTCACGACAAACTGTTCATCAATGGCCAATGGGTCAAACCTGCCGGAACCGGAACGATCGAAGTCATCAACTCCACGACTGAAGAAGTGATGGGACGAATCCCGGAAGGCACCGCCGAAGACGTCAGTGCTGCTGTTGCCGCCGCCAAAGCCGCATTTGAAAGCTGGTCAACCACCCCAGCCGAAGAGCGACGCCGCTATCTG
>CAZXHW010000498.1:0-6318 GCA_964639915.1 uncultured Heliomicrobium sp. | reverse complement strand
ACCATCGCCGACGCCCAATGCGACGCCGACACCCACTCCCACTGCTACTCCAACGCCTAGGCCAAGTCCGACACCGGTTCCAACGCCATCTCCCACGCCTGTGACTCCACCAAATCCTGGAGGAACACCTACGGGTGCGATTCCACTGGATGAGGAAGAGAAGGAGTTGGTGCGACTGATCGGATACTACAGGGAAACTCGATTTCTGGGACCCGTTCGCGCGTCCATTGCTTTGACGAAATCAAGTGACTTTCTGAGTCGCGATCTTGCCACGCGCAACGTTGTCAGCAGGATTGATAGCCTTGGTCGGGACGTGCAGGCCCGCGCAAGAGCTTTCGGTTTTCAACCGGTAACAACCCTGGAAGCATTGGCAGCGGCAGGGAATCTATCAGCGCAGCAGGTGCTGGATGTTTGGAAGTCTTCCTCATTGGAAAACGAAGTGCTGCTGAATCCCGATTGGAAGGTTGCCGGGATTGGGCGCACGTACAGCGCCGCATCGGGCCGCTGGTTTTGGGTGATCGAGTTTGCAGGATTTTGGGATAAAACGATCCCAATTCCCGGTGAAGATGATGACGGCAGGGTGGACGGTAGCGACTCTATTCGCACGCGTCCGCCGGGGGCTGCAATCGCTGCGGGCCATCATTTTTCCGGCTATGGAGACGACGGAAATTGGTACAGCGCGTTGCATTGCGATATGGATATTCCCGGATCGTTGCGCGACAGATGCTGGAAAGACGAACCTCCGCAAGGAAATCCCAGTTTGAAGCAGCCTTCGCTGCCCGACAATCTAACAGGCACTTGGCATGTGCAGTACTCCATCTCGCCGACCGGAGTTGTTCATTACAATGATTACAGTGGTTGGGATGCGACGGGGTTTACCATCACATTACGACTCAACGCGGATGGTACCTGGAAAACGCAAGGCTATCGTGCTTACCAAGTCCCAACTCCAACTGAAACGGGAACCTGGACCTCAGTACACGATGCCGCCCGCGATGAAGAAATCGTGACCTTCAATCGTCCGGGAAAACCCACTGCAACCATCCGCATTCATGCCGTAAGAGGAATTTTGACCCTCTATGCTGTTGACGGTGGATCGGCCATGCAAGGCTTTCTGAAGGGATTTCCGGCTGACAGTAATCCCCAAGACGATCCACAGATCATCTTGCATCCGGGTGTCGGGTACTTTAACGCCCCACATCCGCCATTTTGATATTGTTGATAATTGGGCCTTTCAATCAAGATGGAAACTTAGAGTTTTTTGGGTTGAAAGGCCAAGAGGCTAAGGTTGGTGAAATATTGGGCCAGTAGCTAGTTCACTAGGAAATTTAATCAGGGTAGCTGGGTTTTCTAATTTACTACTTGACAGGGTAGGTTTTTGCATAGTATCTAAGATACCGCATCCCTAGTATTACCTTAGCAAAATGATCAATCAGACATCCCCAGAGTCTGGCGATTAGCTGGAAGTCGCTGCAAAGTGCTCCCCAGGCATAATGTAAGTGACGTATTTCAGGTTGGTCTGGTGTAGGGCGAAGGTATTTTTGGAGTAGGTGACTATAGAATGGTGCCCCGTTCTTAGGTTCTACATGCGCCTATCTTTCAGTTTCCCTCCAAAATCTCAACAGCTATCCAACATGTTTCTTACTGACTTTGACTAGCTGGTCAACGCGACTTTGGTTTTTCCAAGTTCAAGTTGCTCCAATAGTTTAGTGGTGTGGTCTGTGAAGTTTATGCAGACTACTCTGCTTGCTAACTCACACGCGGTCTTGTTGGTAGATTAAGCTTAGGTTTGGTGCCAGAAGTTTTGGCGAACAAGCGTAGGTTATGGTGTGGTGTGTCGAAGGTTGTCTTGGATAAGCTTTCAATGACTTCCTGGCGCATAGCTAGTCGAAATAGTTAAGTAAGTACTGTCAGAAAGTCAGAAATGTCTTTCTGTAAGGAGAAGAATTATGGTGCCTCGTAACTTGTATCACTCGGAAGAAAACAAAAAAAATAATCGTAAACTCTCTACTGTGTTGGTTGCTGCTTTATTGCTGAGCTGCTTGATCGTACTTGGTGCATATACCCCCGCATCAGCGCAGATTTCCGGCATGAAGGCGCAAACAATTGACCTAGAAGCAACGCCACTTTCAGATTCACAAATCCGTCTGGTTTGGCGAATTAACAACCCGGGATATATCGGTGGAATCCGCATTTATCGTGCCCACTTTGTGACGCCCGATAACTTTGTATTCCTTACATCACTTCCCTCTAACGCATTGAGCTACGTTGATTCTGGGCTGAAAGCGAAAAGCACATGGATTTATCGCATTCAAACCCAGGAGAAAAAACCTGCAATGTTGTCAGCGCCGTCAAATTCGGCAAAGGCAACGACGTTGGTTTCGAATGGAGACGACACAAACCAGCAGAACAATGATGTTCCAAAGGTGACCTCCGAAGACACTTCGCTGAATGTGATTCAGACTCTGAGCGCGAAAGCGGTTTCGGCAAATCAGATTGAGTTGCGCTGGGCGATACCCGGTTTGGCTCACGTGGCGTCCTTGCGGATTTACCGCGCGTCCTCTGACGATCCGAAAAACTACGTAATGATCGGAGCCATTGGGTCGAACCTCAATGTCTATCTGGATCAGGATCTGAAACCTAAAACGACGTACTCCTATTACATGAAGTACAACGAAAACAGCCACAGCGCGAATCTGTCGGCGCCATCCAATACAGCGACGGCCACGACGCCGGATGGTGGTGATCCAAATCCGCGTCGGCGTTACGAAGGTTTGCGGCCAAAGCCCGGCATTCCTTATGTCTTGCCGGATGGTGGCATTGGAAGTGCGATACCGCTGGATGATCAGGAAAGCGAATTCCTGTATTTCCTCAATAAGTATCGGGCAGCCAACGGACGTGGCCCAGTTCGAGCTTCGGTTTCTCTGACCATGTCAGCCGATGCTTTGAGCAGGGACCTCGCTCCTCGTGGCGAAATCAGCAAATTTGATTCAAATGGCTCCAGTCCCTTTATGCGTGCTCGCGCATTTGGGTTCCCCAAGCTTGAAGAAACCAAGTTTGATACGCTTGTTACTGCGGGAAGATTTCTTGACGTAGAAGCGTTCTTCAACTTCGTGAGGCAGGCTCCTGAAAATGACGAAATGCTGCTCAGGCCTGAGTGGAAAGTCGTCGGTGTCGGGCGCGGTTACGAAGGGGGAAGCTACTATTGGGTTCTGGATTTTGCCGATTATTGGGATAAAACCATTCCGCTGCCAGGCGAAGACACAGACGGTCGTGTTGATGGCAATGAGCGTATTCGCACGCGTCCTCCCATTGATGCGCTGGCGGCCCGCGCCAAGTTCAGCGGTTATGGAGATGACGGCAAAGCTTATTCGCCAGTTCATTGCGATCTGGAAACCAAGGAATGCTGGCGCGACCCGGCTCCGGCTGGCAATCGCAGCCTGCGTGACAATTCGTTTCCGGAAAACATGATCGGCCAATGGCATGTGGAATATCAGATTGATGCGAGAGGCGTTACGCATTTCAATTCAACTGACAAATTCGATATGACCGATTTCACGATGGCATTGCAGATCAATGAAGATGGCACCTGGGTGTCGCAAGGGTACAAAACTTATCAGGACCCGGTTCCTGCTGAAGCCGGTACCTGGAAATGGGTGCATGATGCCGGTCGCAATGAAGAGATCATTACCTTCTTCCGCGACAACGGCAAAGTGACTGCGACCATTCGTGTTCATGCCGCTCCGGGAATGATGACCTTCTACGCGACGGATGGTGGTGATTTCTTCAAAGGCGCAAAGGCTGATGGAAATCGCTATGACGATCCACAAGTCATCTTTACGCCGGGCCTGGGTTTCTTTTATACCTCGGCGCCTGCTTTCCCAGCGAACATGCGCTGCACAACCTGCCCGCAAACGAATCCGTAATTCGGGGAATCAAGTTCTTTCCCAGAATTACCGGGTTCTTTTACCGGGCCATAAGATCCAAAAAGGCGAGAGGAGAAATTCTCTCGCCTTTTGGTTATGAATTGGTATAGCAAACAAATACCGCCGGATTGGATTTCCAGTCCGGCGGTATTTGTTTGACAAGCTAGAGCCCGGGGGCAATCGGCAACGCCAGAGCCTTTGGCCTGTGCTAGAATTCGCTTCGTCTAAAAATCAAGAATCAGGCAACAAGCAGTAAGGAGAACACTAGGAAATGAGTTTCCCACGGGCAAGCGGAGTTTTGCTTCATCCAACGTCTTTACCGAACGGCAGCGGCATCGGAGATTTGGGAAAAGCGGCTTATGACTTCGTTGATTTTCTGGAAGAAGCTGGCCAAAGTCTTTGGCAGGTTTTACCGCTAGGACCAACCGGGTATGGAGATTCTCCTTACCAGAGTTTTTCAGCCTTCGCCGGAAACCCAATGTTAATCAGTCTGGAGGCTTTGGTCGAAGATGAGGTGCTGAAGGCGGACGATTTAGCCGAAGCATCAAGCTTTCCTAAAGATAGAGTTGATTACGGTGCAGTGATCGAATTCAAAACCAGAATGCTGACCAATGCGCATGCGAACTTTGCCGCTGATGCTTCCGAAGAAGACAAGGCCAACTATTTGAACTTCGCCAAACTGACTGATTGGTGGCTGGAAGATTACGCCACTTTTCGAGCGATCAAAGATCAATGCGGAGGGCAGGAATGGACAAAGTGGGAGCCGTATTTGCGTGATCGCCAGGATGACGCGATGCATTTCTTTCGTGAAAACAACGCGATTGAAATCAGCCGGCACAAATTCTGGCAGTACCTGTTTTTCAAGCAATGGTTGAAACTTGCTGAGTATGCCAACAGCAAGGGCATCAAAATCATCGGCGACATTCCCATCTTTGTTGCGCACGATTCGGCGGATGTTTGGGCGAGCCCGCATCTTTTTCACCTGGACGAAGAAGGGCATCCCACTTCGGTGGCCGGAGTTCCGCCGGATTATTTCAGCGAAACGGGACAGCTTTGGGGAAATCCGCTTTACCGTTGGGACGTAATGGCCAAAGACGGTTATCAATGGTGGATCAAACGCATTCGAGCCACGCTTTCACAAGTGGACATTATCCGGCTGGATCATTTTCGCGGATTTGAAAAGTATTGGGCTGTGCCCGCTGGCGAAGAAACCGCCGTAAACGGAAGTTGGGAGCTTGGTCCGGGAGCAAACCTGTTCAATGCCATCAAGCAAGCCTTTGCGAATGCCGAAGGTGAATTGCCGATCATTGCGGAAGACCTGGGATTCATCACGCCGGAAGTTGATCAGCTTCGTCATGAATTTGGCTTTCCAGGAATGTATGTGTTGCAGTTTTGTTTCGGCCCTTCTCCTGGGGAAGACAAGAACAAACCCTATAGCTTTGTACCCAATTCCGTTGTTTACCCCGGAACGCATGACAACGACACGATCATGGGATGGTTTACTGCCGAAAACGGCAGCACAGCCAGCAGCGAAGAAGTGCAGCGAGAGCGAGAATTTGTTCTGAAATATCTGGGAACGGATGGCAGCGAACTGAATTGGGATCTCATACGCGTGGCGCTTGCATCAGTTGCCAATACGGCAATCGTTTCTTTGCAGGATGTTCTAGGACTTGGCAGCGAAGCCAGAATGAATGTTCCATCGCGTGAAAGCGGGAATTGGAGTTGGCGCTTTCAAGCTGAGGACTTGACGCCAGAGCTTCGCGCGCGTCTCGGCGAACTGACTGAAATTTATGGGCGAAACCGCGCTCGATTGAAAAAAGATGCAACGCCGGATTCTTCGCAAGACGGCGAGGCAGCAGAATCCACTCAGGATCAGTAAACGGCGGAAATGAACTTACCCATTGGAAAAATCGTGTTGTCGCTGGCCTTGCTCTGTTGCGCAGCGGTTCCTGCCGTTTCGCAAGAGCCAGCCCAAGGTTCAGACGTCGTCAAAATCAACACGGATTTGGTGGTGCTGGACGCTCAGGTGCTGCGGAAGAAAGATGGAAGGGCAGTCAATTCTCTGAAGCGCGAAGATTTTTTGCTTTCCGAAGACGGTCAGCGGCAGGAAATTGTTCACTTCAGCCAGGACAGATTGCCGCTTTCGATTTTGTTGCTGCTCGATCTTAGCGCCAGCGTGCGACCTGTTATTGAAGAAATTCGCAACGGCGCGTTGCAGGCTATGGAGCATTTGCGGCCAGAAGACGAGGTCGCGTTGATGACTTTTGCCGACCAGACGCGACTGTTACAGGATTTCACGCGCGACCGAAAAGTAATCGTCGAACAAATCAGCCGCACCTTGGAAAAATCCTTTGTTGGCGTCGGAACCTCCATTCACACTTCGCTTTACGAC
>CAZXHW010000497.1:0-6330 GCA_964639915.1 uncultured Heliomicrobium sp. | reverse complement strand
TATCCGGACCGACAAAATTGAATGGGCCAAAGGGGTTATTGCTGCCTGCCACCTGGAATTGCAGGCTGGTATTGGCAGGTGTCGAAGCCGTCCACGAAAGCGTCGTCCAGTGTGTCGTAAAGCCGACAGCGGGATTTGCGTCTTTCGTGCTGGACACCAGATTGCCGGAGAGGGCAAACCCAGTTCGCATATAAACCTTGAATCCGGCATCTGTAGACGTTCCGGCTGTGAGCGGGGTTGACCACACCGTACCGCTGGTCGCTCCGGAAACACGCGTACCACCGGCGTAAACATCAGCGCCGGCTGTAGCCGTGCCGCTACGCGTCAGTGCATACGTGCCGGCGGGTGAAGGATTCGCTGTCGGGCGAATCGCCAGCGCGTATTGCGTTCCGGCGGTCAGTGTCGGCGGGGCTGCGAAAATTGCGGTGTAATAAGCGGAGGCGCCGCTACTGAAACCGGTGATGGTGGCCGTTGCCAGGTCAGCGCCGGTCGGCAAGCCACCGCTGGTGGCGCGCAGACTCAGCGTAAGATTCGGCGTCGTGCCAGTGCAGCCGCTGCAGAACATATTGATGTCCACTTGCGGCATCGTGCCGGTCACGGAAGGCGTAAAAGTTTGGCCTCCCCAAGTTGTAATTGTGATGCCCACACCGCTGGTGCCCAGTGTCGTGTTTTGCTGATTGATGCTTGGAGCATCCAACAGGATGACGCTGCCGGGATTGGTCGTCAGGTCAACATTTGTCGGCACGCCCATTTGGAAATCCGTCTGCGTGGTGTCAGTCAGACAGGCGCTAGTAGGCGCAGTGCTGAGCGAGAAGTTTTGCGTCGTCGTCGCGCCATCGTTCACCACAAGGTTTGTGACCGTGCTGGAATTGTAGCCCGCCGCGCTAGCCGTAATGCTGGGATATGTGCCAGCGGGGATATTGAGAAATTGATAAAAACCGGCACCGTCTGTCGTGGCGTTTCGGCTGCCGAGCGCGACGGTCGCGCCGCTGATCGGTGCGCCGCCCACCGTCGCCGTGACAATTCCTGAAACCGTGCCGCCAGCGCCGACCGGGGTACATTGTCCAATGCTGGCATAGCTGAATGAATTGACGCGGGTCTTCCAGCGCATATCGAACGCTTGAGATGCCGGGTTGGCGTATTCTGAGGTGTACCAGAAGGTGCAGCCATTAGGATCAAGCATCATTGAGCTGTAATCGCCCCAGCGTGAACTGCCCGTTTGCGAAGCCGTGCCGGTAAACAGCGTTTGTTCCATCTGACTGAACGTATTGACTGGATCGCTTGCCAGACGGCCTGCATACGCAATCGAAGGGAAAACGGTGGCGCTGGACGTGCTATACCCCATTGCCATGTTCCCTGAACGGTCAAGCGCAAGACTGGGCATAAAACGGTGCAGCACGTTTGCCCCATCCGGATCCCAGGTTGCTGCTTGCGGCAGATTGGCCGCCACCGTACCGCCCGTAACATTCACCTGATACCAGCGCGGTGCGGCAAAGCCTGTTGTATTTGCTCGGCGAACTGTGTGCGTCGTCCACAAGGATTCCGCGCCGCTGTAATTTGTGTATTGGTTCTGCACCATTGCACGAATCTGCAATACGTCAAGTAACGTCGCTGTGCTTGGTTGTGGCGCATTCGCTAGGGCAGCATTCGGCCAGCTTGTCGCCGCAAGAGGAACATCCGGCCCCGTGAAGGTGGAAAGCGAGGTGTTGTTCCAGTCCACGTGGAATTTGTAGACTGAAAGACCGTTCAGGAAATTCCAGGTTGAAACAAAAAGATTTGGCCGACCAACGGGCGGCGTTCCTGTCTGCAAACGTGCGTTACTCGGGATCACAGTGAAATCGCTCGTTCCAAGGTTGAACGAAACCGATTGCGCCGTCGGAGCGCCAGCATACATCTGCGCCTTGTTGAAGGCCCAGGTTCGCACGCCCTGAAACGACGAGCCTGCTGGGAACCCGAACAAATTCGATGACATGTAAATGCCGTCCGTCCAGACACCCAACTTCGGGTAATCGTTCAAAGCGTCCGCGACTGTGGTTGAATAAAAGTTCCATCCGCCCGCCACAGGATCGCCTGTTCTCGACACGGCAAAACATTGGTACGCGACTGGAGGATTGACGTTTCCGCCCCCATCAAGTGTGAAGGCGAAATCCGTAAGAATCCAGCGATCTTCAAAGGTGTCATACAGGACAACAGGGTCACCGAAATTTTCCGAGTCGCATTGATTCCCAAAGTTTCCCTGGCTCATCAACGTGTCGAATGTGAGAGCAGTGATCAGGTTGCCGTTGGTTTTATCGAAGATACCGATGGAGGAATTCACGGCTTGGATGTAATGGTTCGGACCGACATCGCCAGTCGTGTCCGGAGGGCTTCCTGATCCCCAATTCTGACGATCCAGGCCTTCGAAACCTAGAATTGAGGCAGGCGCTGGCGCAAGCAAGGCCCTGGGCTTAAAAAGCCTTTGCAGAGTTTGCGGGCTTCTTAACTTCCCAGGTTCAATCTCAAACGGATTTGGTTCCGGGCCTTCGCGTTCTGGACGCTCCTTCGCCCTAGCCCTCGTTTTCGGAAGAGCGCGCAGATCGCCGGTAAAAGACTTGCCTCCACGGATCAACTGTCCGCTCGCCGGAGAGGCGCTGGCTTTGATTACCGCTTTCCCGATGGATTCCTGAGATAATTTCAACCGCCTCGTAAATTTATTACGACTGCGGTGTTCCTCTCTTTCCCTTTCTTCTTCGGATTCGGAACTGGAAGACATGCGTTCTTCGCCGCCGCCTTCCGCTTCAAATGTAAGTTCACCAGACTGAATTGACTGTTTAGGCTGTTTATCTTGATCGCCCAAAAGGGAAATCTTTTGTTCCAGCGCTTCCTCTAACTCCATGCCCTTATGCTTGGTCGCAGCGCTGCTGGTAGGTGAACTCGTCTTGGTTCGGGTGTTTACGGCAACTCGATTTTGGCGTTTGGAAAGCATCGCCATTCCGGCTAGGGTTACGATGAGGGCGATGCTGATCGCCAACGCAAATTTTTTCATACTTTATCACTCCTTCGCGTCGAGCGTGATAACACCTGGTTGAAACACATTGAGGTCATACACAGAGTGGGAAATCATCAAGTCGCCGCAAAAACCTAAAATGTAGTCAGATCACATTCTTTGCAGATGTACTATGCGGGATACGCAAACGGCTGCGCGCGATTGGCCCTTTTGGGAAATCGCTACACTTCGAGGGCAAGTGAAAGGGACTGAAGCAACAGAGTTTTCCAGCCTTCGGAAACCCTTGATTGATCCAATTCCTGTGAAGGTATTTGTGCTTAACGTTCGCGTAGAAGGTTGATCGCCCTATGAATTCAGATTATTCGTGAATCATGAGGAGAGCCATCAACGCGCGCAATATATGTGAGACGTTTTACATAGTCAATTAGCTACTATGACAATTCGTACTATTCAGTCAGAAACTTAGGTTTGATGTTAAGCCGCCAGATTAAAGGGGCAGGTGGTGAGAGTGGAGTCGGCAGATTCTGTCGAAGCAAGCAGGACAATGACGAAGTCCCGCTACACCCTGACTGCTTATCGGGAGCGCAACAGTCGCGGCAGGAATGACTTTTGTCTTTGAGCCAGCCCCCGAAACTTGATGAGGCGCTGCAAAAACAAGTGGTTTTGCCAGCAGCAACTTTTCCAACAATCTAGGGATTCTGTTGAAATGGCCGCGCCTGTGATCCACCCTGCCTATTTGTTCGGCAAAGCTCTGGATCAAGCAGTACGCGGCCATTTTCAAGGCTTACGGATACATCACGGCGCGAAGCTGCCTGAAACATCAACCACCAGATGGGTTGATGTCAGGGCGTAAATCTTGAACGCGCCGTCGGCTCCAAGCCCGACCGTATAGTGCCGGTTGAAGTTCACGCCTGCTGCGAAATTTGACGTCGCAGCGTTGGGGCGTGTTGCGTCGCTCGGCCAGAAGGTCAGGAAGCCTTGCGCTGCAGGAGTGACGGTAGTGGCGTTGCCAACGATGGCCTTCGCCGTCGCCGGAATTGTGCAAACACCGCCTGCGGCTTGCGAAGTTTCAGTCGTTGCCGGGATTGCAGTTCCCGGCGTGAAGCAGGCAGATTGTCCGCTCCGTGTGTCCAGCAACCGGGTTGGAGTCATTGGGCTAAACAGCAACCCAATGCCGATCAGGTCCGAAGCGTCGGGGCTGTAATACCCCAGCACATCCACAACCAGATTCGTTTGCTGCAAGCTATAAATCGTGAAGTTCCCCGATGGCGACAAACCTACGGTAAACGGCGAATTCAGCGTTTGCCCGTTCTGATAATTTCCACTGGCAACCAGCGGGCGTGTGGCGTCGGCGGGAAACAAAGTCAAAAACCCTTGTCCCAACGGGCCAACCGTTGTGGCATTGCCCACCAAAGCCACCGCCGATGCGGGAATGCCGCAAGTGGCGTTGCCTTGTTGCAAGAATTCCGTGCCCGCCAACAGTGGGCTTCCCGGCGTGGTGCAGGCTGTTTGTCCCGCACGCGTGTCGAGCAAACGAACCGGCGCAGGCAGCGGATGAAAGAACAAGCCACCTGCTCCCGGAGGCGCAAAGTAGCCTGTAATGTCTACAACGACGTTCGTGGTGCTCAAACTGAACACTTTGAACGCGCCGTCTCCCGCTCCCAAGCCTACGGTGAAAACGTTATTCAAGGTTTGCCCCGTTTGATAGTTGGAATTTGCCGCCTGTGGCTGTTTGTCACTGCTGGGATAAACCGTCAAGAAGCCATTGGCGACCGGCCCAACCGTCGTCACGTTGCCGGTGACTGCCGTCGCATTCGCAGGAATGGTCAGCGCATCACAAGTTCCGCGCGCCGGAACCGTCAACGATGTCCCACCTGTAATCGGCGTGCCTGGAGTTTGACAAGCAGTCGCGCCAGATCGTGTATCCACCAATCGGACGGGATGTGCCAGCGGATAAAACTGCAATCCGGAACCGCTGATCACCACTGTGTACACTCGTGTGCCCGCACAACCAAGACTGTCTGTGGCTTTGAGCGTGAAATTGAACACGCCCGTTGCCGTCGGCGTTCCCATCAGGCTTGCCCCAACAATGTTTACACCGTTCGGCAGCGTGCCTGAATCCAGCGAAAACGTGTAACCCGGCGTTCCTCCGATTGCGCTTAACGACTGGTTGTACAAGGTTCCAACGAAGCCATTTGGCAACGTCGGCGGATTCACGGTGATGGTTGGGCAACCAACCTTTAACGTGAAACTGGCGTCGGTTATTCCCGTCACACCGCCGCAATTATCGGTTGCGCGAATGGTGACGCTGTAGGTGCCCGCCGGAACATTATTGGGCACCGTTACCACACCCGAACTATCAACTGTAATCGTGCCCGGTGCGGTGGAAGGCGTAACGCTTTGCACCACAAAGCTGTCTACGCTGCCGTTATCACTCGGCCCGGTTGCCGGACTGACCATCAACGATTGGCCCGGAACAGTCGTTTGCGGCGTCGCATACGTCAAAACCGGCGGGGTGTTTGCCGTTACTGTGACACTAATCCCGGTAGTAGCTGTCAACGTGGAGCTATCCGTGACTCTAAGCGTAAAGCTCGCATTGGAGGCCGCGCATCCAGCCACAACGTCGGCAAAAATTTTGCCCATTGCGTCCGGATTGATGCCACCTGCGCCCGCGTTGCTATCGGTTAGCGTAACGGTCACGCCATTGTTTGTTGCCGCATTGGCAAAACTCATGCCGCCGTCACCGCTGATCTGAACAAGCAGCGTGTTTGCTGCATCCTCCGTGTCAGAGGCCAGCGCAATTTGGGAGTTGCTGGCCGGACTTCCCTGTTGCCGGGAAAGTGTGGCTCCGGCCATGACTTGCGGCGCAATGCTGGCAGTCAAAACCACATCATTGCCATTGCTACCACCGGCATACGTGATTCTGAAGATTGAGCCGCCAGATGTGAAAACGGCCCCTTCGGATAAACCATTGAAGATTCCGTTGACCGCGTCGGCACCGTCATTGTTGATGATCGTGAACGTGGTTCCGCCAGCAGGTACGAACGTGTTCACCAAATTCAGTGTTGCGCCGCCCAGAGTGACCGAGCCTGTAACATCAATTTGATCGTGACCGGCTCCTGGCCCCCCAGCGCTGGCGGTTTCAACCGTTAGGATCGAACCGCTGACCAGTGACAGGTCGCCGCTGCTGATAATTCCCGGACTGAATCCTGGACTGATTGTCGCACCTGCAACACTGGCTGCCAGAGTTCCGTTGATAGTTGGCGTTCCTGCCAGCGTCGCCGCTTTGTTGACGTTGACGTTTTCCGTGTACGTGCCTGCCGACACTTTCACCGTGCCGCCCG
>CAZXHW010000496.1:0-6333 GCA_964639915.1 uncultured Heliomicrobium sp. | reverse complement strand
GATTCGTCTGGTTTACTGGTTTGCCGAAACTGGCGAAACGATTGATTTCAAATTGACAGCCCAGGAGCTGCAGAATAGCGAAGCGCGGCTGGCTTCTCTTCTGAATGAAATCACGACCAACTCCAATTTCGAAAAAACCACCGATCTGCGCCGCTGCCGTTTCTGCGTGTACCGTTCGCTGTGTGAGCGCGGAGAAGTTCCAGGCAATTTGAATGAACTGGAAGACGAAGAAATTTCCGGCGGCATTTCGCTCGATCTGGATGAAATCGAAGAAATCAGTTTTTGACGTAACGTTCGTTGGTTTGCCGCAGTAATCGAAGCGGGTTAAGCTGAAATGGAAAGGAGCAAATGATGACGACAATTACTGGAATCTACAAAAATGGCGTAGTTGAATTATCCGAGGTCCCGGCTGAAATCATCCAGGCGCCTGTGCTGGTAACCTTTCTTGAACAGCAGGAAATTGATTTACTAGCGCACGGCATCAGCCAGCAACAAGCTGCCGAACTGCGCGCCAGTTTTGCCACTTTCGAAGATTGGGAAAATCCTGAAATGGATATTTACAATAATTATGACGCCTCAAAATCAGCTCTTGACGCCAAAGCCTAAGCGCGGCGATGTCATCCTTGTCCCGTTTCCCAACTCCAACCTGCAAAGCGCCAAAGTGCGCCCCGCATTAGTGATTCAGGCGGACAATCTCAACAAAGGTCTGCCGCAATTTGTCGTTTCAATGATTAGCAGCAATCTGGCACGGGCTGGTCACCCATCTCGAGTGTTGATTTCTCCGTCCACTTCAGCGGGACGCCAATCCGGTTTGCTGACTGCTTCGGTGTTGCTGACGGATAATTTGGCGACCATAGCCGCCAACGTTATTCTGCGAGTTATCGGTTCAGTGCCGATGACGACAATTGATCCAGCCTTACGAACTACACTGGGTTTGTAAGCATAAGTTGAAGCAATGCGTTGGCAAATTCTACAAACAGCTTCAGTCTCAGACGAATTGCGAAACTTTGTTGGCGGTCATCCGCTCGTCGCTGAACGGTTGGTTCGTTTGGGATTAACGGATGTTTCGGCAGCAAAAGCGTTTCTGGATCCGCACTCGTACGTGCCGACTTCGCCGTTTGAACTGCCAGACGCAGCCATCGCAGTTGAACGTATCGAACGCGCCATCAAACTTGGCGAACCGATTTTGATCTGGGGAGATTTCGATGTTGACGGGCAGACAGCCACAACCTTGCTGTTTACCGCGCTTCGCAACCTTGGAGCAAAAGTCCAATACCACGTGCCGTTGCGTGACGGCGAAGGGCACGGAATCAACTTGACCAAGCTGCGCGAATGGCTGGCGCGTGGCGTGAAGCTAATCGTCACCTGCGACACTGGCATCACTTCACACGAAGCCGTCAAAGTCGCCTCAGCCGCGGGAACAGATGTCATTATCACCGACCATCATTTGCTGGGCGACACGTTGCCCGAAGCTTTGGCCGTCATCAATCCAATGCGATTGCCAGTTGAGCATGCTTTCCGCCAACTGCCGGGCGTCGCCGTTGCGTATGAATTGATTGCCGCGCTGAGTTCGAAGAGTTGCGATGACCTGCTCGACCTGGTGTCGCTTGGCATTGTTGCTGACGTGGCTGAACAAGTTAAGGAAACCCGTTATCTGCTGCAACGCGGTTTGACGATGATGCGCGTTTCTACGCGGCCAGGATTGCTGGCGTTGCTGCAAACCGCTGACATCAACCAACTGGAAATGGACGAATCCGACATCGGGTTCAAGCTGGCTCCTAGATTAAATGCCCAAGGTCGAATGGGAAACGCAGCCGACAGCGTTGAATTGCTTTCGACCACGGACACGGCCCGCGCGGCGGACCTTGCCCATCAGCTTGAATCCATGAACGCGCGACGAAAACTGGAATCCCAACAAATCGAAGAAAGCGCGCGCAATCTGCTCGAACGCGAACCTTCGCTGCTGGAATACGCAGCCGTCGTATTGTCGCATCCTGATTGGAGCAGCGGAGTCGCGGGCATCGTCGCGAATCGTCTGGCTGAAACCTATCACAAACCAGTTGTCTTGTTGTGCGAGCAAAACGAGAAAGCCTTTGGCTCCGCACGTTCGGTTGCGGGCATTAACATCACCGACGCGCTAAAAGCCTGCCGCGAAAAACTGGCGAAGTTCGGCGGCCATGCGATGGCTGCGGGATTGTCGCTTCGCCGCGAAAACATCTTTGATTTTCGGCGAATGCTTTCGCGCTCAGTTCGCGCAATGACGCCTGCTGAAGCAGCGGAGCCTGTGCTGGCAATTGACGGCTATGTTCCGCTCAAAGACATCTCTGCAAAACTTGAACAGGACTTGCGGCGGCTGGCGCCGTTCGGCAATGGCAACCCTGCGCCGGTCTTGGCTTCAACGGATTTGCGATTGGTTCGCAAAAAGAAACTTGGCCGCAAAGGCACTCATCTGGAATTGGTCGTCGAAGACAGCGAAGGCCAGCAGCAACGAGTGCTGTGGTGGAATGCCAGCGACAAAGAGTTGCCGGTTGGCCGCTTCGATCTTGCGTACAACTTACGGCTGAACCGCTTCAAAGATAAAGCTGAGTTGGCTTTGGAACTGGTTGGCCTGAAACTTCGCGAAGGCGAAGTGATTGAAATTGCTAGTGAAGATTCTGGCTATGAAACCGAAGACTGTCGTGGCAACGATCCCAAAGCCCAACTGGCGAAAGCTTTGGCCAATCATCCTGATGCACTTGTCTGGCGCGAAGCCGATTCATCCATCGCAGGTTGCAATAGAACTGAATTAAAGCCAGCCGAAACATTGATTGTCTGGACTATCCCGCCGGGACCTGAAGAATGGAGCCAGACGCTGGAAACGGTAACTCCCCAGCGCGTGATGTTCTTCGGTCAGCTTCCCCCAGAGCCAACGCTCGAATCATTTTTGCAGCGGCTGGGCGGATTGTTGAAATTTGCGCTGAACGCCAAAAGCGGCGAAACGACGATTCAGGAACTGGCTGCCGTATTGGCTCAACGCGAAGCTGCTGTTCGTTATGGGTTGACCTGGTTCCAGCAAAGCGGTCAGCTTGAAATAAAGGTAAGCGCCAGAGGACGCGTCAAGATCGCTCGCCCAAATGCGACAAGCGGCCGTCCCGATCAAGCTTCGCTCGAAAAACTGCTGAGCAGTGTGCTTGCCGAAACGGTCGCTTATCGAAAGACATGGCAACCTTGATGGCGGTCAGGTCAATTTGCGTTCCAGCTTTAGCCCGCGAACTGCCGCTTCGAATTCAGCGATCAGCCTGGTTAACTCAGCTTGCGCTTGCCGGTTCTCCCTGGCGATGGCTTCCAGCCGCGTTTCCTGTTCCCCCGCTTTGGCAATGTACCGAGCGACAAGCTGTTTGGCGTCGGCGGTGTTTTTTAACGCACCGATGTTATCGCGCAAACGTTTTTGATCCTCGCTGATTTCTTCGGCCTCTTCCTCCAAAGATTTGATACGGCTTTCCGCCTTGCCAATGTTTGATTTCAACTCGATCAACTTTTCCAGTTCCGCTCTGATCGCAGCGTCAATGTAATTGCTGGAAACGAACAGCTCGACGTCGCGCGAACTCAGATTGCTGACTTGGTAACTGTCCATCAACGCCTGAGTTTCCGTCACCGGAAGTTCCAGCGTTTGACGTGGTTCCAGCTCAACGCGGAAGCGATAATAGTTTACCGTTTTTGACGCTGGCGCTTGCGTCTCGTCGGAAAGTTTCCAACCATCGCGCAACGGATGTTCGATGTACACGGTGCGCTTTTTGTCGGTTTGGTTGACCAGCGTGTAAGTCTTCAGTTCGGTGCGATAGTAATGCGCTTCAAAAACCCCTTTTAGCGCTCGCACCAGAAAGACCGGGCGACGTTCACTTTTGAACTTCGTCGTGACCAGCGTGCTCAGATCAAGGCCGAACGAAATGAAGCGTTGCTCGCCTGCCTTCAACCGTTCCAACAAAGCTTCGCCCGCGTAAGCATCGCCATCCAGCACCGTCAACGAACCGCCTTCCAGCGTCAGCGGCGAAGTGTTCTTTAACCGAATGCCGGTCATCGGACGATCTTTACGCGCGGCTTCGTTGTAAAGCGAGACGCGCTCGCCTTCCATCTTTGTTTGCAGAATCGGAATCAGCGCTGAACGGTCGCGGCGAACCGTGACAGGTTGTTCGATGCGGTACTCGAACAATTCACCGACCTCAGCGCCGTTCGCGGCGGCTTCAACACCGGAATCTCCGCCCGTCAGCGCGCTGCTGACACTGGTCGTTGCTCTAGCAAAGCCTGTAGCGTTTTCGGTGGCAATAAAATTCCTGTTGTTTTGCTGAAATTGCATATCTGCCCTTGACTCATTTTTTGGCGGTGGCGGTGGAGCATCACCTCTTCCGTTTCCAATACCGCTCCCCATACCGGCCCCAACGTTCATTGAATGGCCTGCGTTTACAAAACCGCCGGCACTGAGCTCCGAATCATAAACTTGTGGGTCGAGATTCAAATCTGCGGGAATTGGAATCACCGGGCGATAACGATAAAGCGGTTTTTGAATCTGCTGGATGAACGAAATCGGCGTGCCTGACACCAACGACAACGAAACTCTTTCCCAATCTTCTTCGCCGACGTTGTCCACAACAGCCCATCCTTGAAAGAACGGCTTGCCCGATGGATCAAGCACGACGCGGTATGTCGTTTTCCAGATAGGCGCTGCGATGGTGTAGCTAACCACCATTTCGCGCTGACTGGTATCGCCTGCGGCAGCTTCGGACGAAATGGTGATGGTCTTGGCATCGCGTCGCCGCGCTAAAGCAGAAGCGTCAGCGAATTGCGCGATGTCCTTTCGTGTTCCGTCGTCCAGTAATCTCACGCCGCGCACTTCTGTCAGATCGAAGCTTTGCAATTCGCCGCTTTCCGTGGCGATCACCAGCGTGTGCGTCTTGACCGCCGGTTTGTCTTTTTCTGTGGCTGGAATCTGGCGTTCGCCGATGGTCAGGATCGAACCTGTCGCCGAACGATTGTTGGCCATGATGGCGACGCGCGCCCCTTGCAGTTGTTCCAGCACGCCAGCCAATCCGCCGGTTGCGTCGTTGGCGGTGGCGGCTTCGATGGAAAACGGAATTTCGTTCAACCGAGCAGACGGCGGCGCAGAGGAGTTGTAGCTGACTTCGCCAACGCGGCCTTTGCCCAGATCAAGCACGACTAGCGATTTCAACACGTCATCCACTTGCGATTGTTTGAACGACAAATTGATTTCGGCCCGTCCACTGACCATCCCACGTCGTTCGAAGTAAGCGACGCCGTTGCTGTATAAAATGGCTCGGCGTAGCGGCAACAAGCTCGCTTGCTGATTTCGGGGCGCTGATTGCGGAGTTGCTAAAGGTGTAGCAGTTGGCGCTACTGGCGCTTTCGCAATGACTCTGCGCCGCGCAGGCGATTGAGCCAGAACAAACAATGAAATTGTCAGCGCAAAGAGCAGGGCGACTGCGGCATGGGCAAATAGGCGATGATTTGACATAAAACTCTCCTATACAGAAGTGATCGATTGAAGACTTGATTCGGCGTCGGCTGAACGAAATAGCAAGCGTTTCTTTGCAGAACTCCGCGCTCGATTAAGACGCCAGTTCTTCAACAGAGTTCCGCGCATTGCCACACTGAAAAACAGCGGATAAAGTTCGCGGCGCTGGTAGAGCAGGTTTTCCAACCTGCTCAGGTTTCCGCGAGTTGACCTTCTTGTTGCACTCGCGAGCAGGTTGGAAAACCTGCTCTACATTTTTTTGAGGAGCAAATATGAGTTTGCAGATCAAAGCGAAAGAACAATGCAAATGGGACTTGGTCGCGCTGGGCGAAGTGATGCTGCGCCTGGATCCCGGCGACGGAAGAATTCACACGACCCGCACGTTTCAAGCCTGGGAAGGCGGCGGCGAATACAACGTCGCTCGTGGATTGAAACGCTGCTTTGGGATGAATACGGCTGTGGTGACAGCGTTTGCCGACAATCCGATTGGACGATTGGTTCAAGATTTCATTTATCAAGGCGGCGTGGATCAATCTTACGTCAAATGGGTGAAATATGACGGCGTTGGTCGTCAGGTTCGCAATGGATTGAACTTTACCGAACGAGGCTTCGGCGCGCGCGGTGCAGTTGGCTGTTCGGATCGCGGGCATACAGCCACCTCACAACTCAAGCCAGGTGATATTGATTGGGAAAAGATTTTCGGGCAGGAAGGCGCACGATGGTTTCATTGTGGCGGCATTTTCTGTGCGCTCTCGGAAACAACTCCGCTGGTTGCCAAAGAAGCAATGGAAGCCGCCAAACGCCACGGAACGATCATCAGCTACGAT
>CAZXHW010000495.1:0-6335 GCA_964639915.1 uncultured Heliomicrobium sp. | reverse complement strand
CAGGGCCTTGCGTATCCTTGCCTGCGTCAAATTTGGGCTCGGCATTCGGTTTCAGTTCGGTTTCTCCGTAGCTATTCGGAGAGCCTGTTATCAAGGTGGTAGAGTTGACGCCGGAACCGCTGCCAGGAAGAACTTTGACCGAGCGCGCCTGCGGAAATACGGTCATTCCGCGGGAAAAGCGTTGGGTGATCGGATGAGATCCGTAATTGTTGACGATGGGTGCTGCCGGGCCGTAAACCTGGCCGGCAGCGCTGAAATCCAGCACCAAATCTTTACCCAATTCGATGGACCATTTTTTCAGAACTTCGTCCAATTGCGGGTCTGTATCCGGATCAATCAGGAACATGGCCTTGCCGCCGCCATCCAGATATTGGCCAATCATGGAAGTTTCCGGCTGTAAAAACGCGCTTTTGGGCCCGGCGACAACCAGAATGGAGCATTCCGATGGCACAAACTTTTCCTTTTGCGATGCCAGGTTGACCGTCTTGGTCAAATAGTTTTCAGCCTTCAGTTTAGACTCAACCAGAGTGTACGCTTCGGTCAGCGCTTTTTCCTCGTGACCTTCGGTGAAGCAAATGGTTTTTAGCGAATCGCGCGTCACTTTCAGAATGGAATTGATCAGTGACTGTTCATCGGTTGCCGTCGGACGTTCGGTTCGGCTACCGGCTGTGATCACGGTTTCGCCGTAACTTTTCACGGCATATTGCCGTGCAACTTCCGGGCGTTGCACAGGGTCAATGAACTCATAGCTGATCTTGTTGCTCACGTATTTGAATTCGGCCATCTGATCGGCAAGCTGCTGGTCAGGTTGCTGGTCGAATTTCATGACTTTGACGTCTTTCGGCAGGTTGGTCAGGATTTTCCGGGTTTGATCCGACAGCGAAAACAAACCTTCAGAAGTCAGGTCAATACGTTTATGGTGGCGATACCCCAAATAATTGGCAATGACGATCAGGCCAAGCACTGCAACAGACAGCACCGCCATGTTGGCGCTCAAACGTCCGGAGCGACCCTGGAAGTATCCAATGATGTCTTTGAAATTCAGGATAATCGAAGCCAGCAGCAATACGCCGCCGACAATTAACAGTGCCAGGTTAAACCAGCCCCAAACTTCTTGAATCGTATGCCGGATGTAACCGGACAGAGCCATTGCGGCCCCAACAAATCCTGCTAGTACTGTAAATTCCTTGCGAATGGCGTTCATGCTCTCCTCCATCTCATCGAATCCAGCGAGCGCAGCGTCAGGAACAAGCCAAGCACGATGCCAGAGAGGTAAAAGATGACATTCGTCGTATCAATGACTCCTTGCGAAAACTCCTGGTAATGCTGAAGGATCGAAAGGTATTTGACGATTTCACCGAACATGGTTGAGCTGCCCCGCACCGACAAGTCAATGAAGAGCAATGTCAGAAAGAGAACAAAGGTGACGACACCGGCAATGATCTGGTTTTCGGTCAGCGAGGAAATAAACGCTCCGACTGCCAGGAGCACCGCGCCAAGCAGGAACAATCCCAGATAACCAGACCACACAATTCGCCAAGGCAACGCCGGATCGCTGTACATTCCCACGATCAGGTAATACAGCAGCGTTGGCGCAAGCATCAGGCACAGAAACGACAGGGAAGCCAGGTACTTGCCAATCACAATTTGAAGTTCCGTGATCGGCGAAGTCATCAGCATTTCCATCGTTCCGCGTTTGCGCTCTTCGGCGTAAATGCCCATTGTCAGCATCGGCGTCAGAATCGGCAGCACATACGTGCCGACAAAGCCAACGAAGCTGCGGATGACCTGGACCGGAACGTCAATGTCGGATGGTGCGCCTTCTTGTTGACGGGCGGCAGCCTGCATTGCGAACAGCATGACATTGGAAAGGATGATCCAGAAAACCAATCCGGCAGCAACCAGAAATGCTCCGATAACGATGTACGCAATCGGAGACACGAAGTAGCTGCCCATTTCACGGCGATAGATCGCCAAAATTCCTTTCATCAGGAATACTCCTTCGGAAATGTGGGGCAGGTTCTTAACCTGCCAGCATCAGGACAGGTTAAGAACCTGCCCCACGCATAGTTTTAAGCTGCTTTTTCTTCAGCAGGTGCTTTTTCATCGGTCGTAAGCTGCATGAAGATGTCTTCAAGACTTAGCTTGATGGCGCGCAGTTCCAGCAAGTCAAAGCCATCGCTGATGACCGACTTTGCAATCTTCGAGCGCAAATCCAGTCCAAGCTCGCTTTCGACCAACGCGCCTGTGCCGCCACCGTGTTCGATGGTTTCAATTTCAACTTTGCTGACACCTTCGATTCTTTCCAGCGCGCCGCGCAACGTGTCGGCTTCGCCGCTGACAACGACCTTCACCCGTTCGCCGCCTTTCAGTTGCGTGGTCAGGTTTTCGGGCGTGTCAATCGCGGCAATTTTGCCTTTGTTGATGATGATGACGCGGTCGCAGGTCGTTTCGACTTCGGAAAGGATGTGCGTCGAAAGAATGATGGTGTGTTCGCCCGCCAACCCTTTGATCAGGTTGCGAACTTCATTGCGCTGGGTTGGATCAAGGCCCACGGTCGGTTCGTCCAGAATGACCACATCCGGGTTATGAACGACAGCCTGGGCAATGCCTACGCGCTGTTTGAAACCGCGCGAGAGTTTTTTGATCAGCCAGTCTTTGCGTTCGGTCAGATTGGTCAACCGCATGGCTTCTGCGACGCGCTTGGCAAGGTCGCCGGAAGCGACACCTTTGATCTGCGCGACGAACGCCAGGTAATCGCCGACGGTCATGTCCGGGTACAGCGGCGGTGTTTCCGGCAAATAGCCAATACGTTTGCGAACTTCCATCGAATCTTCAAACACGTCAAACCCGGAAACGCGCGCAGTTCCGCCCGTGGCCGGTAAATAACCTGTCAGGATTCGCATTGTGGTGGTTTTGCCTGCGCCGTTGGGACCAAGGAAACCGAGAATTTCTCCTTTTTCGACTTTGAAGGAGATGTCATTTACAGCGCGTGCCTGTCCGTAGCTCTTCGTCAGATGCTCAACTTCAATCAAGCCTGCCTCCGATTCTCTGTATTCAGTTTTCGCGGATGGTTGGGATGTATTCGTCGCCCTACTCGGCGAACGAAGGTGCAGATTCTAGTCACCGCTTCCAATAGCGTCAAGAGATGCTATTGCGCCAGGTCTTCAAAATCCTCAAAGCTTGGCAACTCATTCAAATCTTTCAGCCCGAATTGGATCAGAAACTCTCTGGAAGTGCCGTACATCATCGGACGCCCAACAGTTTCCTTGCGACCTTTGGTAACGATCAACCGTTTTTCCAGCAAGGTTTTGATTGCCGATGACGAACTGACACTGCGTATTTCCAGAATCTCCGGAATCGTGATCGGTTGTTTATAGGCAATCACCGCCAAGGTTTCCAGCGCAGGCAGTGACAACCTGGCCGATGGTCGCGACTTCAGATATTTACGGATGAATTCGTGGTTTTGCGGTCGCGTCGAAAGCCTCCAGCCTCCGGCGATTTCGCGAATTTCCAGGCCGCTGCCGCGGGTTTCGTGGTCGGCGACCAATTCTTCCAGCGCCGTTTTCACTTCTTCTTCGGGAACATCGCCTAAAACCTTGCAAAGTTGTTTGAAGGGCAGCGGTTCATCGGCAACAAAAAGCAACGCTTCAATGACCGGTTTCAGCTCTTCGCTTGTCGCAGTAATTTGTTCATCTGTAGTGCTTTCAGTGGCTTCGTCGCTTTCCTGCGTTAGGTTTTCATCCGATGCGGCGATTTCTGAAAATTTGGCCTCTCCGGTTTCCTCGTCAAACATATCCAGGATTGGCGGCAAATCCAGTCCCGCAGCCAATTCAAGCTCTGCCGGAAACTCATCTACTTCTGGTTCCTGCTCAACTTCGGATTCTTCTTTGGCCTCAAGTTCTTCGCTGGTTTCGGCAAGCAGCTCGTCTTCGTTTGGTTCTGCTGATTCCTGCTCAGGTGCAGATTCTTCCTCAGTTATTGGCTCTTCGCTGGTTTCGGCAGCCAACTCATCGTCGTTTGTTTCTGCTACCGATTCTTGCTCAAGTTCAGATTCTTCCTCGGTTACTGGCTCTTCGCTGATTTCGGCGGTGAGTTCTTCTTCGTTGGGTTCTGTTGGATTGTTTTCGGTTTGCTGAATTTCTTCGTTCATAGTTCAGTCGTTTGACCCGAAGCAGGATGCTCGTCGGTCATTTCCTCGTTCTGATTTTCTTGCGGCAAGTTCAGATCGCCAGCAGCTTCCGCGCTTTGTTCGGCTACCGGTTCCGTTTCAATCGCCGGTTCAGGCTCAGGTTCCGGCAAAAAGATTGGCCCTGTGCGTTTGCGAGCGAAAATTTCACCGAACAGTTCGCGCTGCGTCAGATGAATTTTGAACTCTTTGACCAGTTCCAGAAAAGCAAGGAAGGTCAAAATCAACTCACGTTTTGAGCGCGATTGTTCAAACAATTCACGGACATTGATTTCTTCGCCGCTTTCCAGCCGGGTGTTAATCTGCGCCAGCTTTTCAGCCATCGTCACTTCTTCGCGCTGGATCTGCATTTCAGCCTGGGTTTCAGCGCGTTTCAGAATCTCGCGAAACACCCGAAGCAGGTCAAACACTGTAGCCGAAACTTCCGGATTGCTTTTATCGGTTTCAAGCTGGCCGCGCGTGTAGCTGGCGGCTTCGATTTCGCCGCGCGAATGCAGCATCTGCGCCGCCGATTTGAACTTTTGATATTCCAGCAGACGTTCGATCAATTCGGCGCGTGGATCTTCTTCCAGATCCTCTTGGCCTTCGACCTTCGGTGTTGGCGGCAACAGCATTTTCGACTTGATGTAAATCAGCGTCGAAGCCAGGACCAAAAAGTCTCCGGCGATGGAAATATCCAGTTCGCGCATCAAGGACAGGTATTCCAGATACTGTTCGGTGATGCGCGCAATCGGAATGTCTGCGATTTCGATCTCGTCTTTTTTGATCAGGTACAACAGCAGGTCAAGCGGGCCTTCAAACATTTCCAGCTTGACGCGATAACTGTCGCGATGGTCGCCATCATTCTGCTCCGGCGTGTCTTCCAGCAAGGCCACTGCCGATTTCTTTTTAGTTTTCGCTTCTGTCATTGTTTTAACCGCCTAGCGGCTTTTGAATTCAGCCATCCATGCGGGATGAAGATTGTGTCATTTGGCGAACTCCCCACCGATGAACGTCAAACGCCAGCTTGTCGGCATCGCCCACTTCCAGCCATAAAAGTTCATGTTCCGGCTCGTTATCCAGCGGAGGGCCAAATTGCGCGGCAAAGTAAGAGCAATGGAATTCCCAATGCTGGCTTCCGTCTTTTTCGCTGAAATATTGAATCGCGCTGCCAAGGAATTTGCCGATGATGACTTCGTGCGCGCATTCTTCGCGGACTTCACGCGCCAGAGTTTGTTCAGGGAATTCGCCTGCTTCGATTCCGCCACCGGGAAGAAAGAACCCCTTTTTCGCTTTGACGGAGGCAAATCTGCCGCGGTCGTCGAAAATCACGGCATACACCCCGCGGCGTCGTCGGCCTTCCGCTCCGTCGGGAAGTGTTCCAAATGTCGGTTCTTGAATCATCTGTTTTCAACGCCAAGTCGCAAAGGTTCAAAGACGCAAAGAAGTGTTTGACAGGAAACGAGCAGGGAACCACAAACCGTTTTCAGCAAAAATCCCATTGCGGCTTTGCCTCTTGGCGTCTTTGCGTTAATTCCTTTTCTAAGCCCAATTGATTTTCATGGCGCGGCGGACTTCGCCCATGATTCGGCCGGCTTCTTCGCGTGCGCGTTTGGACCCTTCCAGAATGACGTCGCGAACTTCGTCTTGATGCTGGCGGTAATAATTGACGCGCTCCGTGATCGGAGCCAGATAATCCACCATCGCCTGGGCCAGCGCCTTTTTACGGTCCACACAACCAATGCGCGCATTTCGGCAATCGTCGTCAAACTGGTCCGCGACTTCCGCCGCGACAAACATCCTGTGCATTTTGCAAACGTCGCAATCTTCGGGATGACCGGGATCAACTTTTTTGACGCGCGTGCGGTCCGTAATCATCTGGCGAACTTTGGCCTGAATCACATCCGCCGAATCGGAAAGCTCGATAGTGTTGCCGTAACTTTTCGACATTTTGCGACCGTCGGTTCCGGTCAGCTTCGGCGAAGCGGTCAACAAGGCTTCCGGTTCGGGAAAAACATCACCGTAAAAATTGTTGAAGCGGCGCACGATTTCCCGCGTCAGTTCAACGTGCGCAACCTGATCCTGACCGACTGGCACGTAATGCGCTTTGTACATGCAAATATCCGCCGCTTGTAGCACCGGATAACCCAGAAAGGCGTAATTGCCC
>CAZXHW010000494.1:0-6359 GCA_964639915.1 uncultured Heliomicrobium sp. | reverse complement strand
GAGCCAGAAATTCTCGCCAACGTAATGCGCGTGCAAAAATGGTTAAGTTGATTAGTAAGGCTGCCAACAACAATGGCCACAGCCGCGCATTTCGTAATTGTTCGCCAACCATTTTCAAATCCAGACGGCTGATAAACCAGTAGACTAGGCCACCCCCTATCACCAGAATCAAAATTTGTTTGATTTGCTTTGACACTAAAACCTACACCACAAGATATTGTAGAGAAGCGCCAAGCTACAACAAATTACGCGTCAACGCAAGATGAAGATTCTACAGAGGTTAGTTGATCTAAAGGAGGAAAAATTGCAAAAATGCACTTCCGCACCTTCAAGGCAGCCAAAATTGACAAATATAGGGAATAGATTGATTATCGATGCTGATAAACGAAACAGAAACGTAGCGCGTCAGGATTACGTTCAGCTTCTTTGTTTCTATTCAAAAACGAAAACAGGGTTTGTAAATCACTACTAGGCAGGGAAATCAAAAATGAGCACTGGGGAGCCTCGCACGATTAACGAGCTGTTCAGCCAGGCAGTTGAGCGCCGTTCAGGGCGCGTTTTGATGAGCTTCAAGCGTGACAAAAAATGGCATGACATCACGGGTGCTCAATTGAACCAGCGCGTTGGGAACGTGGCGCTCGGTCTACACAAAATGGGAGTTCGTGCAGGGGAGCGAGTCGCATTGCTAGCAGAAAGCAGTCCGCTCTGGAGCATAGTTGATTACGGCATTGTTGCGACAGGAGCCGTCAATGTTCCAATTTACCCTACACAAGCTATCGAACAAGTTGCATTTATTCTTCGCAACAGTGGGGCAGGGATCCTCTTTGTGGGGAGTGATAAGCTGATTCGTCGCATAAAGCCAGCCCTGGATTCACTAAAAAAAAATGAACGTCCTAAGCTCATTCTGCTTGAATCATCCGGTGAAAAGCCTGATGAACAATCAACACTTGAGGACTTGGAAAAGATTGGCGCGGATGAGCGTATTCAGCACCCAGAGCTTTACAAGCAGCTTGCTTCCAGTTCATTGCCTGATGACATTGCTACTATCATTTATACGTCTGGCACGACTGGCGAGCCAAAAGGAGTGGTGTTAACTCATAACAATCTGGTTTCAAATGCGCTGCAATCGGGCAAGGTTTTCGATATTACAGACAAGGATATTGCTCTGAGCTTTTTGCCGCTTTCGCATGTCTTTGAGCGAACAGTACTCTACATTTACATGCATTTTGGAGTTCATACGTGTTTTGCGCGTGGCGTAGAAACCGTTGCCGAGGATATCAAGGAAGTACGCCCAACTGTTGTTACGGCTGTGCCTCGCCTGTTTGAGCGAATTTACGCGACGATTAATAAGCGCGCAGCAGACGCTCCGCCGATGCAGCAGAAGATTTTTCACCGTGCCGTCGAGGTTGGTCGGCAAGTTGCTATCTTGAAGGATCAGCGTAAGCCTGTGCCTCTTCGCCTGTCACTAGAATTAAAGGTCCTGGACAAACTGGTTTTTACTAAATGGCGGGCCGCAGTTGGTGGCCGCATGCGCTTTTTTGTCGCGGGGGGCGCAGCTTTATCCCCTGAGCTTGCGTATATCTTTGCGGGCGCTGGAATAATTATTTTGCAAGGGTACGGGCTAACGGAAACTTCACCAGTTGTTGCGTTCAACCGTCCAACCGACAATCGTATTGGCACCATTGGGCCGCCGATTCCCGGTGTGAAAGTCAAAATTGCCGAAGATGGAGAAATCCTTGTGCAAGGCGAAAACGTTATGCAGGGATATTATGGGCTGGCTGAAGAAACAGAGCGATCCTTACAGCGGCACGAAGACGGCATCTGGTTTCACACGGGTGATATTGGGACGGTTGATGCAGATGGATTCATTCGGATTACTGATCGCAAAAAAGATTTGCTCAAAACCAGTCTGGGCAAATACATCGCGCCACAACCAATTGAAAATATGATCCGGACAATTCCAATGGTTGAGCAGGCAATCGTCATCGGCAATGCCCGTAAGTTTGCAGCGGCACTGATCGTTCCAACATTCGATTCCCTGAAAAACTATGCCAAGTCTTTGGGGCTTGAGGTGAAAGATTTGAAAGCCTTGGTTCGCCATCCTCGCATCATTGAGTATTTCAAGAAAAAGGTGGACGAGGTTACCAGAGAATTAGCGCCGCATGAAAAGATTAAGAAGATCGCTTTGCTGGATCAAGAATTTTCTGTGGAAGGCGGAGAGCTCACACCGACTTTGAAAGTGCGCCGCAAATTTGTTGAAGATAAGCACCGCGAAGTGATTGATTCGCTGTATCCCAAATTTGAAACTGAAAACTAGAGACGTCACTCGACAACAGGTGGCATTGTATTTTTGTTTGTGAAGGTAACACCGAAGCACGAAGGATCAGTACAGTATAGATTCTTCGTGCTTCTTCGCGTTGAGGTCGCCAGCCAATGCAGGAGCGCCAGAACCGACAACCAATTTTTTTAGAATTGATCAAAAGCCTGATGCCGATTACGCCAATGGGCAAAGCAATGCTTGTGGGCGTGATCGTTTGGTTTGTGAACTGGACGTTTACGGACAACCAGGCGCTTTGGGGAAGTCGGACACTCAAATCGGTTTTGGACATTGCCTCCGCGCTGGCAATCATTCCGTTGGGGTATTTCGCCATCAAAGGAATCCGCTGGGTGACACAGCATCTGCTCTGGCGGTTGCGCAGGCGATTGATCGTCACATATTTGCTCATTGGCGGATTGCCGCTGTTGTTGCTGGTTTTACTGGTGGTGCTGATTGGCTGGGTTGTGGTGATGCAATCGAGCGCCAGTCTGGTGGAGCGGCAGCTTGATGGTTATCTGGAACAATCGCGCGAAGCCACGTTGGCCATCAGTCGTGATTTGAGCAAATTCGAAGCTGAGCAATGGCAAGCGGGACAGATGCAGAGGCGGTTGCAGGAGCGAGCAGATTTTCTTGCTCCAATCTTTCCGAATGTAACATTGAAGTTATGGCAATCCGGCGGTGTCGCAGTTGCTGTCACAGGCGATTCATCTGAAGGAAGTCGGTCGCCCAATAATTTTCAAAGCTCTGATGTTGTATCGCCTGATTGGTTAAAATCCCAGGAGTTTCATGGCTTGGTATTGGAAGAAAGTGTGAATGGCGAACGAAGAGTTTTTGCGCGGCACGTCGTTACGCTTAGTCAGCCGCCGCAAACAGTGTTTCAGCTTACCTTCCCCATTGGCGAAGCCCTTTGTCAGCATTTGAACCACACAACGGATCTGTTTGTTGTGCCGGGCCAAACTCGCACTCCACTGCTTCTTACGGCTTCAGGAGGAAAAGTAGACGAATCGGCGGAACCGGTTTCTATCAGAAATTCTGATGAAGCCATCGCCATACCCACCGGAGTTCCTATTTTCAAGCTTGTGACTGACTGGCGCTCTGGGATTGAACGCGAACGAGATATTTTGGTCGTTGATTCGTCGTTCTTGTCGCCTGGCAACATTTGGTTTCGTGTTCAGCAATTCAAAACGGGAAGTGTTTTTGGCAATGTGATCTTTGTCATGATCGGAACCTTGGCCTTCATCATTTTTTTGATTGTGTTGGCGGCAGTTGTTTCGGCGTTTTTCCTAACTCGTTCGATCACTGGTGCAGTGCATTATCTTTACGAAGGCACGCAGCGAATCGAATCCGGTGATTTCGATCACGAAGTTAAAAAAACAGGCAGCGATCAATTGGCGGCTTTAAGCACTTCGTTCAATCAGATGACGCGCTCCATCCGAGATTTGCTGCATGTATCAGCGGAAAAGCAGCGGTTGGATCAGGAAATGAAAATCGCTGCCCAGGTTCAGGCGCGCCTTTTCCCGCGTTCAACGCCGAAAACGGATTGGCTAGATTTTGCTCCGGGCATTTGCATCCCGGCGCGGTCGGTTAGCGGGGATTATTATGACTTTATTGAAATCTCGCCACAGGTGACTGGAGTTGTGGTTGCAGATGTTTGCGGAAAGGGCGTTTCAGCCGCTTTGATGATGGCCAATCTGCAAGCCAGTTTGCGCGGTCAGGTGCAGGCGTATCAAGACGCTTATAATTACAAGCTCAGCCAGAACCCAAGCATCGTTGACGATCAGGCGCGTCCGGTCCAGCGTATCGTGCAGCAGGTCAACCAGCGGCTTACGGCTTCTATGATGGATTCCAGTTACATCACGTTTTTTTACGCAGAAGTTGACCAGCAAAATTCATCGCTGCGTTATACAAATGCCGGTCACAATCCACCGTTGCTGATGCGAACTGGCAGCGACGGGGAAAAGAAAATTGAACGATTAGAGCAGGGCGGAACGGTGCTCGGTTTGTTCCTGGACGCTGAATATGAAGCCGCCGAATTAAAACTTGAGAGAGGTGATATCCTGGTTGCCTTCACCGATGGGCTGATCGAAGCCAGAAGTCCGGAAGGCGAAGAATTTGGTGAAGAGCGCGTCATTGAATTTTTGATCAAAAACGCGAGCCTGCCTGCCACAGAGATCGAGCAGCGAATTTTGTCTGCGGTGAAAGAATGGACGAAAGATTCAGAGCAGGAAGATGACCTGACTTTAGTGATCTTCAAAGTTAGATGATCGGCTGTCTGGGATGGCTTTTTCGTGATTGCATTACTGATTCCCGCAAGTCTTTGATCTTGCAAATTTTTGTGGAACTTTGACTTCACACAAGCGTTGAAAGGCCTGTTAGAAACAAGGCATCGGACACGCCAAAGCAGTAGTCACTCATAATTTCAGATTTATGCAGCATCAAAATTTAAGACTGTTTGAAAAAACAGCGCGCGCCGCTTTTTCACTTGGAAGGGTGGCTCCGATGATGCTCTTTTGGGTGGCCACTGTTTTTCTTGTTCCTGCTCAGGCGCAGTCAGGCGCTTCGAGCATTACTCATTCAACTCAAAAAACTGAATCATTTGGCACTGCGCTACCAGGTAAAAGCAGCGGGGCAATGCTAGGTGTGTATCTAGGCGACATCAACGATGAGCGCGCCAGAGACTTGAAACTGTCTGAAGCGCGCGGAGCGGTGGTTGGCAAGGTAGAGGACGGTAGTCCTGCCGCCAAGGCGGGAATACAGGAAAATGATGTCATCCTCACATTCAATAGTCAGCAAATTAACAACCCCGCACAATTTAACAAGTTGTTGGCACAGGTTTCGGCTGGCATGGTTGTGACCTTAGGCATCAGTCGAGGAGGAGCTTCGCAAACCATACGAGCCACGTTGGGCCAAAGACCTACAACGCAGCGAAGCCAAAATAATAATATTTACGCCACCGCTGAGGCGTACTTGCTGGCGGCGAATGAGCGGACAAAAGAAGCAGAAGAAGCCAGGCGGCGCGGCGATGAAAAAGAAGCCGTGCGATTAGAATCGGAAGCGCGTGATTTTCGCAGGCTTTCTGATGAAGCTCGCGCTTCAGTTGACAAAGACATACGCGAAGGAAGAGTGGCGAATTCGCCTTCTTCGTTGCGGTTGAGCAATAACATTACTGCTGCGCGCTACCAGTTGGGAGTCAAAGTTTCTCCTTTGAATGAACAGTTAGCTGACTTCTTCAAAGTGAAAGAAGGCGTTTTGGTCAGTGAAGTCAGGGTTGGGGGAGTGGCTGAAAGCGCAGGGATCAAAGCGGGGGACTGTATCACTGCCGTCAATGGCGAACAGGTAACCAGCTTGACAGATTTGAATCGCCTTGTAGATCGAGCCAGTGAAAAAGGTTCGCCTGAGGCCTCGTTGAGTATTGTGCGAGATCGCACGGAACTGACTATCAATGTAAAGTTCGGCCAGCGATAGAATTTTTTCAAAATTGTATGTGTTTGGTGTTCAGGGTGAGGTGTCCGAATGCTTTCGGACCCGAATTTTTGAGGAGGCAATGGCCTCCTCTTTTTTTGTCTGTAGAGTCGAATTCTGCTTGGCAAAACTTCTACGCAATCCCTGCCTGTGATAGCTTGCACCGCCTGTGATCATCTCCATCACCATCCAAATCAGGAGGAAAACTCAATGTTCATGCTTCCCCCGACGGTGCGTCGAATTGTTCTGGCATTGTTCGTCGTGCCCAGTTTGTTTCTTGTTTCAGCTCAGGCGCAGGCGCCCGCGAAGCCGAAGCCAACGCCAAAGCCCGATGTTCGCGTGACGCTACTGCAGCTCAACGATGTATATCAAATCTCGCCTGTGGACAAAGGCAAGAACGCGGGCCTGGCGCGTGTTGCGACTCTCAAAAAGAACATTTTGGCTGAATCTCCGAATACGCTCTTTCTATTGGGAGGCGATACCATTTCCCCTTCGGTGGCTTCCACCATTTTCAAAGGGGAGCAGGTCATTGCCACCTGGAACGCCATCGGCTTGGATTATGCCGCGCTTGGCAATCATG
>CAZXHW010000493.1:0-6395 GCA_964639915.1 uncultured Heliomicrobium sp. | reverse complement strand
GCCGGTTCGAAGCGATCCCACTTGATCTTGGGCCTTCGACCGATCAACTTATTCTCGTCGTTTTTGGTACGGGATGCCGGAATCACTCGTCGCTATCCAACGTTACAGCGTTGATTGGCGGCATAACTTCAGAGGTCTTATTTGTCGGTGCGCAGGGCAGCTTGATTGGAGTGGACCAGGCGAACATCATCATCCCACGTGAGGTGGCTGGAAAGGGCGACATAGATGTAAAGCTGCAAATAGACGGGAAAACCTCTAACGCAGTGACGATCGCCATGAAGTGATTATTCCCACACATCCCTCCGCTTTAATGCCCTGCATCAAGATTATGCTCGTATCAATGTGAGATTCGAGCACGCGGCTAACGCGCTGAATCGGGAAGGATAATCGTGTTTTGCCCACGTGGGCAAAACACGATTACGACAACACAGAAAGCCGGGATATTGCGCCTGGCTTTTCTTTTCTCGCCCTAGCTATCCCACCCTGATTACCGTACATTCCTGCCGTCTCAAGCCACAGTTTATCCAATCTTAAAACGAGTGGGAAAAATACTACAATCGCTGCGTGAGCCGCCTGCGCCAACTCATCGAAGGCTTCTTCAACTGGCTGTAAAAGAAAACCAGGATTCACTACGCCAGCGCGGTACGCTCCGACGATGCACTGAAAATCCATTGCTGGGGCAAGCTGACCGTGGCTTACTTGATTTTAGTTTTTAACCCCTGATTCCCATTGAAGCTCTTCGAACGCAGAACAGGCTTATTACTTTTCTTGGGAAGCCGCCGTTGCGATAGTGAATGATTCTGCTGGGATTTTCTGATTGAACTGGAATCTGTTGAAATTCAAACTCCATTCAGAAAGATATGTTGAACCCGTGCCCTCAACGGAAAGCTGAATCTTATAGCTATGGGGGAGCATCAAGCTGGCTTCTTTTTTGAACTCGCCAAAATCTTCTGTTAGAGAATAGCGTGTTTCGCGTTGACTCGTGGTGGAGGATTCGGGGTTGGACCTCATCTGAGCGGAGATCAGCCTTTTGTATTCGCTGCGGATGTGATTGAAATTTTCGGCATCAAAAAACAGTTTAATTTGCGAATTCGACCCTCGCTTTGGTGAGTATCTGATCTCATGGGCCTGTCGTCCGCCAATTTTCTTTAAGCCGCCATATTCAACCAAATTACTGTTCAACGCTTCATCGAACAGAGGCCAGGCCGATGACAGAACACCGCCCAATAATCCTTCACGAAGAATGACATTTTCGGACAGGAGAAAATCACCAAGTGCCGACCGCCTTCCCGGTGTAATGTATCCAGTGGTCAGTTTTTGACCATCGTATCCGAACTGCTCTGCCGGATAGGCAGTGTTCCCAAAATTGATTCCCACCAGCATTTTTTTTCCATCCGATGCCAATACGGCAGGCCCTTGTAATTCTCCTCCGGAACCATTTCGCACGATGAACTTACAGGAACCACTAAGAACGCGCGTTTTAATGGACTCTCTGCTTTCTTTTTGTCCGACTGCTTCAATGTGCCTGGCGATCACTTGCTGGGCGGTCATTTTCTCATCTGCTGAGACAGAGGATGATTGGGGCAATTGAGTAACCACCAGCCCAACAAACATCAAGATCAAGCTGAACACAGAAAATGCGGAATTCTTTATAGCGATGGTCATTTAGTTTCCTTTTTACTAAGTTGATGGAGATAGCCGCCTGGAGGTTATTCGAATATGCCATGAATAAAAAAGGCCGGTCAATTCGGTACTTTGCTTTCTGAAAACTGGTTTGGACTCACTTTAAGTCGGTTTCCTCCATAGAACACAAATCTTTAAGCCGGACTTTACGCTCACTTAACCTGGACTTAACTGTCGGCTTGTAAGCTTCCCGCCTTAAACTCACAACTTTCAAAAAATCCCGACTTGTTTTCACAGGTACAAATGGCAGAAACTCAAATGGCAGATTTTCATTCGACAGAAAGAGTCAATACGCTGGGGGCTTCCAGCGCCAAATCAGGCACATTGCTAACCAGAACTATGAAGAATTTGCAGGAATCCGCGCTGCCAGAATCGGCGCTGAATGAATTGCGCGACCATGTGTTGTTGATGGGCGGTGAAGTCGAACGCGCCATTGACGAAGCCACTCGTTCGTTGATTGAGCGCGATTCCGAATTGGCGGAGCAGGTTTTGCGCGATGATGACCGTGTAGATTCTCTGGAGCTGACAGCGGATCAGATGTGCGTTCGGTTGCTGGGGGCGCAATCCCCAGCAGAAAATGATTTGCGGTTGGTGGTAACGGCCATCAAAATTACGCCAATCTTGGAACGCATTGCCGATCATGCCTGTAACATCGCTCGCGCGGCGATTTACCTGAACGACGAACCGCAGCTCAAACCCTATTTCGATCTTCCGAAAATGAGCTGGCTGGCTTGCGATATGTTGCGGTTGTCGCTGGATGCGTTTGCTGCCGCGGACGCTAGCACGGCTCGCGCGGTGATTGCACGCGACGACGAAATTGACCGATTGTACGACCGAATCTTTCACGAATTGCTGGATCGAATGTCCAGCGATCCGGCATCGGCTGGTCGAGCCGCAAGATTGCTGATGGTCGCCAAGCACCTGGAACGCATTGGCGATTACGTCACAGATATTTGCGAACTGATTGTTTATATGAAAGACGCTTTGGTGATAAAGCATGCCAGATAAGTCGCCGGGAGTCGGTGGTCAGCAACAAGCTTGGGCCACCGACTACCGTCCCGACTACCGACTACTCAAGATATGAAGCCTTACATACTCATTATTGAAGACGATCAGGACATTGCCGAAAGCATTCGCTACAACCTGGAACGCGAAGGCGCGTTTCAGGCGCAAGTGGCGTTGACCGGCGAGCAAGGATTAAACATCGCCTTGGGCAAAGGGCAGGAGCGCCGGACGGACGGCAGTTTTCTTGCGCCGGATTTACTGGTTTTGGATTTGAACCTGCCGGGCATGAACGGATTTGAGTTGTGCCGCCGGTTTCGCACCGAAGAACTTACCCGGCGCACGCCAATCATTGTGTTGACAGCCCGCACTGAAGAACAGGATAAAATTCGCGGACTTGATCTGGGTGCGGACGATTACATGACAAAACCGTTCAGCGTGCGTGAATTGGTTGCTCGCGTTCGGGCCGCACTGCGCCGTTCCGGTTACGACGCGCAATCGCTGAAAACGTATGACGACGGAATGCTGAAAATTGATTACTCGGACTTTGCCGTCTTCAGCCAGGGGCAGCCGGTTCGGCTGACGCGCAAAGAATTCGCTCTGCTTTCAATCCTGTCACGGAACAAAGGCCGAGTCGTGCCGCGCGAGCAATTGCTGGATCAGGTTTGGGGCCTGGAGTATTACGGCGAAGCGCGCACGCTGGACGTTCACATCAGCGGCTTGCGAAAAAAGCTGGGCCTGTGCGGCAATTGCATCGAAACGGTGATAGGGATTGGGTATCGGTTTCGAGAGTCCGTGGACAAAGTAGACAGTAGGCAGTAGGCAGTATCAATGTGGGGCTGCACTGGAAACGACTAAATGCGGTAAAGCGTTAAATATATTTGCATCGCAAAGACCCGGAACCTTGCTGATGGAGGCTACGACCTACTGACTACTTCACCAATGATTACTCGACGCGTAAAAATCATCCGCGCAACGATTGCGATGGTTGCGATCTTCGCGCTATACGAAACAGTGAAAACCGTGCTCTTTCCGACGATGAATTCGATCACGTCGCACGTTGTTTCGACTGTTATCGTAGGCGTCATCACTGTGGTCATTGCCTTTTATGTCTACCGACAGCAAAGCCAATTGTTGGCAGAACGCGAACAAAATAACCAGCGGTTGCGAGAAGCGCTGATTAAGCTGGAGCGCGACGAAACGTTGTTACGTTCGATTCTTGCTTCTGTCGCCGAAGGATTGGTGATTACGGGCCGCAATTCCGAAGTGTTGCTGATCAACGACGCGGCCAGAGCATTGTTTGGGCTGGGGGCCAAACCAATCGTTCGTCTGACTGACCTCAGCCGGGAGCCGCAAGTTCACCGCACACTTTCAACCGTTCTTTCAACCGGCGAAAAAGTCGAAGCCCGCCTGGAAGTTCGAGCTTCCATGGGTTCTGCCGACAAGCGGATTTTGAAAATGCATGCTGCGCCGTTACGGTTGGGTGATGAACAAGCTGACGGCGTTGTCAGCGCCTTTATGGACATCACCAAGCTGGAACGCCTGGAACGTGTGCGGCAGGAATTTCTTTCGAATGTTTCGCACGAATTGCGAACGCCGCTGTCGGCGATCACGGCTTATACAGAAACGCTGATTGATGGCGGCTTGGATGACGCCGACAACAGTTTGCGCTTTCTGTACACCATTCACCGCAACGCCGAACGGATGCGCGCGCTGGTCAACGACGTTTCCGAATTATCAGCCATCGAATCCGGCACGGTCACCTTGTTGCCCGAACGATTGCCGCTACGCCAATTCGTGAATGATGTTTTTACCGGATTGGCGCCGCGAGCATCAGAGCATGGCGTTCGATTGGACAATCAGGTCGCCGAAGATTATTACGTTACAGCCGACCGGCGGCGTTTGGAACAGATTGTGATCAATCTGGTGGACAATGCCATCAAGTTCAACCATCCCGGCGGCAACGTCACCGTCAAAGCCGACATCGGCGAAGGTGGCCTACACCAAATAATCCGAGTTTGTGATACAGGCTCAGGCATTCCGGCAGAACACCTGCCGCGCGTGTTCGAACGCTTTTATAGAGTTGACCGGGCGCGCTCTCGCGAAGCAGGCGGCACGGGCTTGGGGCTGGCCATTGTGAAACATCTGGCGCGCGCGCACGGTGGCGAAGCTTACGTCACCAGCGAAATTGGCGCAGGCAGCGAGTTTTCAATCAAGCTGCCTTGTGCAGAGTCGGTACCGCGCGCGTTAGCAAGCGCCGTATCTGAAATTTGAAATTCCAATCAACCATGCCAATCAACGACAAATTCCCACCGATCAAAATCAAAAAACTTCACGAAGCCGCGCGCCTTCCTCATCGCGGCAGCAATCTGGCCGCGGGCGCAGACCTTTGTTGCGTCGAAGCGTTTACGCTGGAGCCTGGCGAACGAAAACTGGTGGCAACAGGTTTAGCCGTCGAAATTCCACCGGGGTTTTATGGCCGCGTGGCGCCGCGTTCCGGCCTTGCCGTCAAACATGGCATAGACGTTTTGGCCGGGGTGATTGACGCGGATTATCGCGGCGAATTGAAAGTCCCACTGATCAATCTTGGCCAACAAGCGGTCAGCTTTGGTGCGGGAGAACGCATCGCTCAGCTCATTATCGAACAAGCTGCCATGTGTGATTACGGCTGGGTTGAAGAGCTTGGCGACACAGAACGCGCAGAAGGCGGGTTTGGTTCGACTGGTAAGTGATGCTACCGTGTAATGGGCTCGTAACGCTGAACACGAAATTGTTGTTTGAAAGTGTAAGCGTCAATAAACCGTCTCAAATGAACCTTCGCTGAAAGTAGGTCGGGGGTATTCGTTCAAGTCTACCTCTTCCTCTTTATAATGGTTCGGATGACCTTTGGGACGCCTTGATCCGAAGGCTGGATCGAACTTGTTTCCTTGCTAGCATTAGGCCCCAAAGGACTCTCTTTTATTCTCTGGCTTGGGCCGGACGGAGCCCATCGGCTTGACAGCCCATCTGGTGGCCCCTATACTCCCCGACTTTCAAAGGACAAACTAACATCATTCTGTAACAAGCAAGGAGTTTAGACTGTAATGCCAAATCATAAATCTGCTGAAAAGCGTGACCGCCAAAATAAAAAGCGCAACGCGATCAACACTTCTCACCGCACCAGATTGCGAAATCAGATCAAGAAACTGCGTTCGGCCATTGCCTCCGGCGATCAGGATCAAGCCCAGTCGCTGTTGGCTGCCACGGTTTCCGTGATTGATAAATCCATTCAGAAAGGTGTGCTGCATCGCAATGCAGCGGCTCGTCACAAATCGCGCCTGACGACTCACGTCAACGAATTGGCCACCAAGTAGTTTTGACAAAACTGGCCAGCGTTCCCGTTCGAGCTTTTAGCCAAAGTGAATGAGCCTAGCTTGGTGCAGATAAGATCAAAAGCCGGTCATTAGACCGGCTTTTTTTGTGATCAATACTCTTTATATCTCAGTTTCTTTCGCCGACCCCATCGTCCGCATTTTCGCGCTAGCGCAGTCCGTACCATCCCTTAGATCTCCGACCATTGATAGCGACCATTCAGAAAGTCCATTGTTTGCTTGACGCATAAAATTACGGGGCGTAAAACCAGCGCGTTAGAAGAGGCTTTATTGCAATCCCAGAGTCGCCTAAGGTTTTGGAAGAACTGTGCCACATCGTCGAAACGCGGATCGCGGTGA
>CAZXHW010000492.1:0-6397 GCA_964639915.1 uncultured Heliomicrobium sp. | reverse complement strand
AAGCGAAACCGTTCCAACCACCAATCGCTGACGAACAACTGAGCGATAAATACCGCCAAGCCAAGCACCGCCACCACCGCCGAGCCAAGCGTTCCGAACAGCCCAAAACCAAAGCCGTAAAACGTCAGGCTGAAAATGACGGATTGCGCCAGATAGTTGCTGAGCGCCATTCGTCCGGCGGCGGCAAGCATTCGCGTCTGCCAGCGACCGTGGCCGTCACGCGCCGAACTAAACCAAAGCCACAGGCTTGCGCCATAGGCAAAAGCCAGCAACACCACTGAGTAAGGGTAAAGCCAATCGAACGCGGTGGGCGGCGGCGGGCCGGTTTCTTTCGACCAAACTTGCAAAGTTGTCATCAGCGCACCCAGGCTGCCCGCAACGATGGCAATAATTTTCAGCAACCTGCGATGCTTCTGTGGTTGCTGAAAAAAACCACTGCGCCAAGCGGCTATGCCCAGCAGCATCAAGCCAAATGTTCTCGGCAGAGAACCAATCAGCAGCGGCACGATGAACCGCCAGGCTTCGTGCCAGCGAAGCGCCATGATTTCCGCAAAACTTCCGGTCGCATAAACGCGCGTAGCAAGCGCAGCCTGCGCGCGCATCGCTGCTTCGGTCGGAAACAGCGCCCCGAAAAACGGCAAATAAGGCGACAGCACGACAAGGCCCGCCCCCAGTGCCCACAGCCAACGTGTGGGCAAGCCGGCAAACGGAATCAGCAGCAACCCACAAACAGCGTAAAGCACAAGGATGTCGCCGTTCCAGATCAAAAGCATGTGGCAAAGCCCTATGGCCAGCAACGCCATAAAGCGCCGAACGAAAAAGCTGGAAGCATTTGACTGGTGCGCCGCCGCCCGCTGAACTTGAACGCCGATACCCACGCCGAATAAAAACGAAAATAGCGTGAAGGCTTTGAACTCAAAAACCCCCGCCACCACAATGTCCACCGCGTGGTTCGCCCAGCCCGGATGCGTGTGAAACGTCAGGATGCTCTGAAACAGCGAGACGCGAAATCCCACCAACAAATTGACCATCAAAACGCCGAACAGAGCTGCGCCGCGCAACGCGTCAAGACTGATGTTGCGTTCGTCGGAAGAAATCGGCTTCATTCAAGGTCACCTGGCGATTCGCAACGCCAGATACGGAACCAGGCAAAATAGGATGATGCTTATTTTGTAAAACACGATCCCGGCGAAGTTGATGGCATCGAACTGCTCGACAGGAATGCGAAACCATTTGCTCCAAAGCCGGTGCATCCATTCGTGCGGCAGCACCAGCAGCAATGACCACACAGCCAGCAATCCAAAATTCATGACCGCGCACCAAAAGAGCGCATCTCGTATCACCATAATGTTCATATCTTTGTCCTCCCATGATTCGCATTGCTGTGGATGCGTTGCGCGTCTACACTGACGTGCAATCGTGCATCACAGGTTCATGCAATGACGGAAGATAAAGCGCGAGCCTGCTGAAGTCCTCTGCTACGTCAAGTTTCTTTCTCGGAAAATTCTCGGAGTTCCTATGACAGAGAATCCAAATCACTTATACGAGTTCGGCCAGTTTCGGCTGGACGCCGTAGAACGGTTGTTTTTGCGCGACGGCGAAGTTGTTCCCCTGACGCCGAAGGCCTTCGACCTGCTGTTGGCCCTGGTCAAACAACCTGGGCATCTGCTGGAAAAGGAAGTCTTGCTGAAAACCGTCTGGCCGGACAGCTTTGTGGAAGAGAACAATCTGGCCGATAACATCTCTAAATTGCGCAAGGCGCTTGGCGAGGGCGAAAACGGGCAGAAGTTCATCGAAACCATTCCGAAACGCGGCTATCGCTTCGTGGCGGATGTAAGAAAGCAAAGCGGCATCAGGACAGCACAGGTCGCCGAAAGAGCGGTAAGCGTGGCTGGTGCAATCGAAGAGCATCCCGCAACGCCGATTGCACATTCTTTGGCCAAACAGGGACTTCGTTTCACTACTTTGCTTCGGCTTCTTGCCGTCTCGATGATCCTTCTGATTGGTACCGGGGCTTGGCTGTATTTCAAACTGGAAAAAAAGGGCAAAGTTCAGCAGCTTGAATTTAAGGGCAACTTCTATTTGGGCAGGTGGACGGAAACAGAAATCAGGAAAGGCATCGAATACTACAATCAAGCCATTGCTCTGAATCCAAACTCTGCGTCCGCTTATGAAGGGCTGGCCGCTGGCTGGATCTTCCTTTCCGACCTGCACACGTCTCCACGCGAAGCGGAGCCGAAAGCGCAGGCCGCGATTCTGAAAGCGTTGCAGATTGATGAAGGGTCAGCCGCAGCGCACGTGTCTTCGGGGCTGATTAAAACCCAGTACGATTGGGATTGGGCAGGGGCCGAGCTGGAATTCAAACGCGCGATTGAACTCGCTCCCGACGACGATTCGGCGCACCAGATTTACGGCTGGTATTTGACCGCAATGGGAAGGTTTGATGAAGCGCAGGCAGAAATGAAACACGCGTTGAAACCCAACCCACTCAATGATTTCGCTTTGTGGGGACTGGGTGACTCTTTTTACTTCGCGCGTCAATACGAACAGGCGGTGGAACAATACCGGCGCGCGATTGCCATTGAATCCAAATCGCACTGGACACACTTGATGCTCGGCTGGGCTTATGAACAGCAAGGCAATTTATCCGAAGCCATTGCCGAATTGAATCAAGCGTATCGGTTGAATGAAATGCCGCAAACTCTTGCCGCGCTCGGACATGGTTTTGCCATCTCCGGTCGGCGCGACGAAGCGCAAAAAGTAATCGCAGAGTTGCAGGAAACTGCTAAACGCAGATATGTCTCGCCCTATGACGTCGCCACGATTTACGTCGGGCTTGGAGAAAACGAACAGGCGTTGGCCTGGCTCGAAAAGGCCTTTGAAGACCGCAGCGGTTGGCTGGCGCTGTGGCTGAAAGTTGACCCAAAATTCGACAGCCTTCGCTCAGACCCGCATTTCAGCAATCTGCTACGCCGTATTGGCCACAGCAATTACGGCGCGAAGTAACCCGACAGATCAATCAACAAATCAGTCGTCGCAACGGTGAAGATGTTGAACTCACCCGACACCGATAGGCCAACCGTAAGATGACTACTGGGATCAATCTTGTTCTCATACCTTCTCTCCTTCCTTCAGTTTCAGCCAGGGGCGGATCGCGGTCGCCGTCCCTGACTGTGCAATGTTCGGACTGAGTTTCTCTCGTCCATAGTTATCGAACATTGACCGTGACGGCGTTGGCTGACCGGTTGTCAGCCGTCAGTTGGATGGCGACCTCGCCCTTGCCAACCAGCGTGCGCGGAATGCGCACGTTTGCTTGATCTAGCCCGGCAAAGCCTGGCGCAGGCCCAATGTATAAAACCTCTGAGGTTTCATCACCGATAGTCACGGTCACGCCAGTAGTGCCAGAGGCTCGGAAGCCAGTGCCGTACAAAATCAGAAACACCTGATCGCTTTCCGGGCCCAAGTCAATCGGCACGGGGACGAACCGTTGCTGCTGTGCATCGTAGCGCGCCAGTGGCTCGTAGATTTGGGCATCGCCGCGCACGCGCAGAAGCAGGGCGGCAGGGACGCCCTCGCCGCTGGAGTTAGCTGAGAACAATCCCGGTGAAGCAAGGACGATGGGAATCGTGCCGGTGGCAACCAATCTGTCGCCGTTGTAAACGCCAAGCTCCGCCACGCCGACGCTTGCGCCCGCCGGAATCTGATAATTGACCTGCGACGGCGAAACGAAGAAAAGTGGTGCGTTGCGTTCCATCCCCGCGCTGTCTTTGATCTTCACCGTCACGCTGCCGAGCGTCGTCGGCAACGGCAATGATGTGGCAATGGCGATGCCAGCCGCCAAGTTCTCGCCAAAGGTGGCGGCGATTGAACCAGTTGCCAGTTCGCCGTTGTAACTTGCAGCGGAGACGGTGGACAGCGTCTCACCAATTGCTGCACCCGTTCGCTTACTGATGGTCACGCCGCCCAGGGGCGCGCGTAACGTCATTGGTTTCGTGAACGTAGTCACGTCTGAATATGTAGCTGGTTGAATCCACACCGTGCCCCGCTGCGGAGTGGCTCTTACACCGCTTGAAAGTCGCTGATAGGGAAAGATGAAACTACCATTCTGAAAGTAGGGGTAGATTAAAGTGTTGGCGGCATCAACAAAGCGCACGTCGCCTTGCGGATAAAGCGCTGCCAGGATAACGCCATCCATATAGCTGAGATGATCGCGCTGACCGATGGCAAGCGGCCAAAGGATGCCTTTAGGCGATCTTTGCGTGTCATAGGGAGAGTTCACTCTGACGGTAATACCTCCGTCAGGGAAAAGCGTACTGGTCGCTGGACAACTGGAGTTAACCGAGAAATCGCATTGCCCGTAATGCATGAGTGAATCGAAATCGTAGGGACCGTAGGGTTTCGCGTTGTCTTCCACAGGAAAGTTATTCTTATAGATGTTGCCCATACAGCCACCCCGTACGTTGTTGCAGAGACTGGCCACCGTCACAAAGGTATCCCGATCCTGCCGGCGCTGTTCGTGAAACAAGCCGAGTGTGTGCATTAATTCGTGAATGATTGTGAAAGAAGTGGCGCCACCAGCGCCTGTCCAATTAACGATGTTGACAGTCTGCGGCCCGCCCTGCAGACCAACAGGAGAATTGTTGGCGGCACTGGCTTGGCACGTGTTAGGAGGAGTGCCAGGGGCCGCAGGGGCAATCACAGTGTCATTGGTCGTATCACGAATGTGAACGTAGTTATACAGCGTTATCCCCACAAATTCCGGGCAGTCGTTGCCCGCACATTGCACAAAACGCACATTGGCCGCACGTTCCAGAACGTCCATGGCCGCGCGCATGGCCGCTTGATTCGCGGCTGAGACGCATCCACTGAGGGGCGCTCCTATGCAGGCGGAAGTTGCCGCACAAGTGGTTTCATACTCGAAGGGGATGACCCCATTCGGCCAGAGTTTGAGGTTAAACAGCGATTCCGGTGCGGCAGGCGACCGCAATTGCCGCTCTTGCTGACGCATCGCGTTGACGACGCTGATCGGCATCTGGATGTCACCGTCAATAATCGTGTAGCCTGCGGGAATACCGGGCAAGCGCTCCTCATTTTGCCGATTGGTCTGGGCTGACACCTGCGGCAGAATTGTCGAACCGAGACAAATCACCAGACAGATCAGCAACATTTGCCAGCCAGCGAACCTCTTTACGCTCTTCATAACAATTCCTCCTTTTTGCGTTTGTTCGATTACTGCAAGGTGACGAGCACAAGCACGAGACCCTTGCCAGACTTCAACGCGGTCATCGCTTTGCCGATGATGGCGCCCTGCGCCCTGGCCGAATTCGCAGCCTTCATAGCGTGCCCCGCAGTGGCCGAAGTCGTCAGCAAATCGCCGGGGCGAATCGCGCCGCGCGTCGCGTCAACCCAGACATAGACCCGTCCGGTCAACGCCACCGGGTGTTGGCCATCGGCCAGCGTACCCGCCTGACCCATCGTCATTCCGGTTTTGACACCTCCCGCGCCGCTGACGATGCCGGCTACGCGGCGGTCATACGCCCGGTGGCTGAGATTGAGTTTGCCAGGATTGCTTGGATCAATGGTCACGACCATGCCCGGCTGAATTTCTGGGTTGCTTGCGCCCGTCAAAGAATGCCCGGCCCGCACCTCGAAGTTTTCGGCGAAGTCTGCACCACCGTCTATTCTCAAAGTGGTCACGGCAACCAGGCCAGCCTTATCAATGGTGAGCCGCGGCTTTTGCGCAGTGGCGTCATAAATGCCGAACATGTTGGTGTTGCCAAAAATACCGCTTTCGAGCGTCCAGACTTGCTGATTACCTGTGGCACGGCTGTCCAGCGATAAGACGGCAGTCTGATCAGTGCTTTTAATCGTACTTACGACGAAGCCTGTGCCTTCAACGTGCAGCTTGGTTGCTGGATTCACGGTCCCGATACCGACGTTTCCTCCCGTGTTAATCGCTATGCCGTTGGTTGGAGCCATCGCCCCTGGGCCAGTGCCCGCGAGTAATTTGAGCGTTGAGCCGTCAAATCTGACATCCGCTCGGTTGTTGCCGATAATGCCCATTCCCGATTCGCCGCTGGGCGTGCCGAAGTGCACATCTCCACCGCTGCCGCCCGCTCTCACTACCATCTTGCTGGATGGGTCGATTATGCCAACGCCGACATTTCCTCCTGTCGTAATCGCTATTCCATTGGTTGAAGCCATAGCGCCCGGGCCAGTGCCCGCGAGTAATTTGAGCGTCGAGCCGTCAAATCTCAGATCGGCTCGGTTATTGCCGATGATCCCCATCCCTGATTCGCCGCTAGGCGTGCCGAAGTGCACATCTCCGCCACTGCCACCCGTTCTCACTACCATCTTGCTGGATGGGTTGATTATGCCGATGCCGATGTTGCCATTC
>CAZXHW010000491.1:0-6414 GCA_964639915.1 uncultured Heliomicrobium sp. | reverse complement strand
GAATTCGCGGCCTGCTTTGTTTGTCATTGTATGGCTGGCTGGCTATGCAGCTTCCGGCAACTTTTCATCCCTCGAATTTGCTGGCTCAAAGAAAAATGGAAGAGCTTCGTGTCGCGCTTCAGGTCGTCAACGCTGCGCTGCCGGTCACGGTCGGAGTGCCACTGGCCGACAGTGCAAATGTGACGGACGTCGCGGCGCTGATTGTTACAGATGCGACCGGCAAAGCAGTGCCTGCACAAATGCGTGTGCTTTCGCGTTGGGGCGCACCTGCGGCGCAAACCATCAGGCCGGTGAAATGGCTGCTGCTGGATTTCAAACCAACGGTGGCTGGCATTCACTTTCTGACGACGCGAACTGCCCAGCCAGCCCAACCAAGCAAACTGATTACAATCAGCGAAACCGCCGATGCCATACAAATCAAAAACTCTCAGCTTGAAATTGAATTTGCGCGACAAGGCGAATCGCTGTTGAACAGTTTCAAGCTTGGCGGAAATGAAATGCTGCGCGCGCCTGCGTTGGCGCAAATGAGCTTGCCGCGCCGCGTTCTGATCAACCAATTGGATGCTGCATCAAACACAGTGACGGTGACTGACCCAACGCTGTTACGAGTTGGCGACGAAGTAAGATTTGAGCATGTCGCTTTGCTGAAATGGGACGCAGCATTGGGAAGCGCCCGCCTTGTCACCACCGACCAAAGCTTTGCCGCTGGCCGCCGTTACAGGATTGCAGAAGGGACAAGCCAACAGGAAGAAGTCCTGGTCGGTTCGGCTGATCCCGGCGATCTGAAAAGCGATTCACCATTGCAATTCAACCATCCAGCCGGAACCGTCATACGCGACCTGAGCATTGAACAAGAGCGCGCCACAATCAAAGAAATCAGCGGCCAGGCCATTCGATTCAACGCGCCCCTGAAAGTGCAGCATTCACTGGGCGAAAAAATGATCGTGGTCGGCGGCCAGGATGAAACTGTGACGGCTTCCATCGAGAAAACTTCGGTTGAAGAATCCAATGCTTTGCGAGTGGTTGTTCGCCAGGATGGAGCGTTCAAAAGCAAAGGCCTGAAAGTTCCGCCAACGCTGGCTTTCACGATCCGTTATTACGTGTATGCCGATCAGCCCTTTGTTCGTGTTCGGCTGCGAATGATGAACAACGGCGTTTACGGCTTTGGCGCTTATCGCGGAGGACCATCGCCTTACGCGCAGCATGTTTTGTTGCGCAGTTTGTCCGTGCTGCTACCGACAACTTCAGCTTCCAGCGACGCGGTTCGAGTTTTGAAATCTGATGATGCCCGCAATCGTCTGGCGCAACGGCAAAGCGGAGCTTCGCTGGTAGCAGGCCAGTTTGAAATCGCTGTTCCGGAGTTCATCGAAAATTATCCGAAAGCTTTGACCGGCAGCCGAGAAGGGCTTCGTTTCGACATTTTGCCGGATACGGGAGAAGACCACATCTTCGACGGCGCGCGAGCCAAAACGACAGACTTTTACCTTGGCCGAAACACCATTGCTGCCCGTGCGCTGACCAATGCTCAAAACGCAACGCTTGATCCGTCCTACATTGCTTCGACCGGAGCGGTTCGCGCAGCTTTCGTCGAACGCCGCAACTGGCAAACAGTTTTCGAAAAAGAACCACAACTCAGCGAAGCCGCTGCGCGAATGGAGCGAATGTTCGCCAGCGGGTACGCCGTCGAAGCCAGCGAAGCAGCCGGATCGGTTCCGGCCCAATCTGCATTTGAATATCGGTTGCGCGGCGAGCAGGGCGAACAATTCGGCTGGCGCAATTTTGGCGATCTGGCCTGGGGCGACGGCTACGCAAATGTCCATTACGATTTGCCACTAGTATTGCTGCGCGAATACCTCAGAACCGGTGATGCGCGGGCGTTTCAGCTTGGCGGTGAAATGGCTCGCTACCGCGCCGATTGGGGGCAGTTCCGCGCCGACGATTTTCTGATGGAAAACTGGAATCTGCGCGGGATGGCGTTTTACGAAAAAGGCGATCACGGCAGTTTTCGCGAACCTGTTCCCAGTCACACCTGGATCGAAGGCATGTGGTTGTATTGGGCGCTGACTGGCGATGAAGCTGTACGCGAATCCGCGATGGAAGGCAGTGAAGCGTTTGCCCGCGTCAATTTCACGTACGACAGCGCGCTCAGTTGGAACGAATCGCGCTGGATCGGTTGGCCGACGCTAGGGTTGATGGCGGCTTACCGCTACACAGGCGAAACGCGGTATCTGAACAAAGCTCGTGAAAACGTCAACCTGATTGTCCAAACCGAAGAAAGCTTTGGACGCAAAGGGTTTTACGTCGGCAAAAACGCCGGACAGCCAAACATACAGCCGTGGATGTGGACGGGTTACACGCAACTTGGCGTGATTGAATACTGGCGTGAAACCGGCGATACGCGTGTGGCTGAATATCTGATGCGGCTGGCCGATTGGCTGATCAGTAAAGGCAGCGATAATCCTCCACTGAAACCCGGCGTGACGCTCAGTGATGGCAGTTATCTGCCCGCCGGAATGTCTTACTTCTGGTATCAGGACAAAATTGCCGAAGATCGTTCGCTGGCTTTGGCGGGGTTGAGTTTGCCTGTGCTGACCGCCGCCGCTCGGATTTCGGGCCGCGAAGATTTGCGCGAACGCGCCAAACAGCTTTTCCGCGATTACGCCTTTTACCGCGATCTGCCTGACGGTCGGCCTATTGCGCCATCAGCTCGGGCGGTGATCAATTTCCGCTCGCTTCAGTTTGCTGGCTCTTCGCCGAAAGTGTACGGACAGATGGGATTGATACTTTCCGATGTGCTGCCGGAATTGGCCGATTCCATCGTCACGACGAAAACGGTTGTGCTTGGTCCTGCGCCTAGCCGCGGCGAACCCAGGCCGACAACGCCAACCAATTCATCTGTTTTAGTGAATGTCGCGCTGAATGCGCGTGCGACAGCTTCCAGTACGCGCGTTTGGCCAGATACGGTCAGCGTGCCTTCGGCAGCAAATGACGGGCGGATGGAAGCTTCCGGCAAATTGTCTCTCTGGCATTCCGAATCGAACACCGGCAGGCAGGAATGGTGGCAGGTTGATCTTGGCAGAGCTTACAGAATCGAACAGATCGAAATCGTGTTTCGCACGGATCAGGATCAACCCCTGACCCGCCGCAACTTTGAAGTGCGCGCATCAAACAGTGCGGACTTGGGCGACGCAGCTTTTGGCAGTTACGTCGTTCTGGCCGCGCAAGGTGAAACTGCAACTCTCCCCGGACAGATTTGGCGCGCTGAGCCTGCCGAAACAGGCAGTTTTCGGTTTGTGCGCGTTCAGAAAACGAAGATTGATCGTGATCCATTTGGAAACGCTTTCTTCAATTTGGGGGAGGTGCGCTTGATGGCGCAATCCTTTCCTGAAGTCGCGGCCATCACAGCGCCCGCGCTCGCCTATGCGCCGACGACCTTAGCGCAATTAAAAGCCCAGCGGTTGCTAGTCGGTCAAAGCCTGAGTTTTGCGCTGATTCAAAAAGATCAAACCGGCCAGCCGCTGGAAGTTACGGCTTACAACTTGCCCGAAAATTCCAACTTTGATGTGGCGACAGGGAAGTTTTGGTTCACGCCGACTTCGGCGCAGGCGGGCAATGTTTACCAAGTCAGTTTTCGAGCAATTTCGGTCAATGGTGTTGAATCACTGACGCGTTTAGACGTTGCGGTGATGACGGACGGAGCGCCAACCATTAATTTGCTGTCTCCAAACCTGAATACGCGAATGACGACCGATCAGCCGGTGTTGGTCGCATGGTCGGTTCTACTATCGGCGCAAATTTCCAAAACCCAAATCCGGCTTTCGACCGATGGCGGAGCCAGTTACCCAACAGCAATTGCTGACCTTCCTGGTTCGGCCACTCAGTTTCAATGGTTGATTCCTCGCGGCATTCCATCGGGCAACCGCTCGTTCATTCGGCTGATGGTCAAAGCCACAGATGCCGAAAATCGAATTGGCGTGGATTATTCGCGGCAGGATTTGCGCGTTAGCTTGAACAGTCCGCAGCGGTAGATGGATCTATTGGCCGAGTTTCTGCCGACTTCGTTGCGACTACAGTTCCGCCTTTTGTTGAGCGTGGTTCGTATGGGCAATGACGGCAACCGGAGCCACAACAGCTCCCGCGCCGCAAATGGTATTTGGCCGTAAAGACCATAAAACCGCCTTCCCAGTAAAAGTCTTCGTTTTCGGTCATTTCTTCCATTGCAATACCCGCATCCCACTTGAATTGCCAGCTTGACGCTGTTTCCCCTATAATCCGCGCCTTTCGGGGACGAGTCAAAACGCGCAAGGTGCGCCTGCAACCAGCCCAAAATTGTAATGACCGAATTCGCCAGACTGCTTCGTTACCTTCGGCCTTACCGAATCATCTTCGCAATTTCCATTGTTTTGATGATCGCAACCGGCTTGTTTGAAGGCGGAACGGTTTTGCTGTTGCAGCCGATCTTTGATTCTTTGGGAGCGGGACTTGGACAGGCGTCGTCGGCGATTCCGTTGATCGGGCGCTTTCTGCCTTGGCTTGGCACGCTGACGCTGGATAAAGTGGCGATGCTGTTGGTGGGATTTACCGTGGCAAAAGGCGTCGCAGAATACTTTTCGTCCTATTCGATGAGCTACATTGGCCAGAACGTTATCGCCGATGTGCGGTCGTCGCTTTACGATCACATCATTCGACAGGCGGCTACGTTTTTTGCCAAACGCCCAACCAACGAATTGACAGCGCACTTGATGAGCGACGCTGCCCAAGTGGAACGCGCTGTTTCCGACACGTTTCGTGATTTGCTGCGCGAATCGGTCAGCCTATTGGTTTATCTGGCGGTGTTGTTTGGCGCGAATTGGCGGTTGGCTGGTTTGATCCTTTTGCTGGCTCCTCCGGTGGCTTGGCTGACGACGACGTTCAACCGCAAGTTGCGCAAATACGTGACTTCGCGGCAGGAAAGTGGAGCTGAAATGCTGGACACTGCGCAGGAAGCAATTTCTTCGCAGCGTGTGGTAAAAGCTTTCGGCATGGAGGCTTACGAAAGCGAACGGTTTCGCCGCTCAGCGCGCAAACAAATGGGCGATCAGTTGCGGGCAATGCGGATTTACTTCTTTTCGCCGATTCTGCTGGAAACCGTGGGAATCGTCGCTGTCGCCGGGTTGCTGCTTTATGCGCAGAGCAGCATCAACATGGGGCAGATGACGCTGGGAAGTTTGGCCGCGTTTTTGGTGGCGATGTTCAAAGCCTACGATCCGATTCGTCGCTTGAGCCGGTTGCAGCATGATTTGCAGCAAGGTTTGGCTTCCGCGGCGCGCATCTTCCAGGTGATGGACGAACAGATGGAAATGCGCGACAAACCGAACGCTGTCGAGCTTAAGCGGTTTTCGCGCCAGATCGAATTTCGCAATGTCAGTTTCAGCTACGGCGCTGGATTCGATTTGCCGGTCTTGGAAAATGTTTCCTTCGAAGTGCGCGCGGGCGAAATGATCGCCATCGTTGGTCAAAGCGGAGCCGGCAAAAGCACGCTAACGAATTTGATACCGCGTTTTTACGATGCTTCAGAAGGGGCGGTGCTGATTGACGGCCACGACGTTCGCGATGTGAAGTTGGCCGGATTGCGGCAGCAAATCGCTGTTGTTACCCAGGAAGTTCACTTGTTCAATGAGACCGTTCGAGCGAATATCGCGTATGGCGCTTATGGCCGGAACGACGGCGAAGACGCAATTCGTGCGGCGGCCAAGGCGGCGCTCGCCGATGAATTCATCGCCAAATTGCCGGACGGATACGAAACCGTTGTCGGTGAACGTGGGTTGATTCTTTCTGGCGGGCAACGCCAACGAATCGCCATCGCGCGCGCGATTTTGAAAGACGCTCCGATTTTGATTCTGGACGAAGCCACCAGCGCGCTGGACACGGAAAGCGAGATGCTGGTGCAACAGGCGCTGAACAATTTAATGACGGGTCGAACGACCATTGTCATCGCTCATCGGCTTTCAACCATTCGCCGAGCCGACCGCATCATCGTGATGGAGGCCGGTCACATTGCGGAAATGGGCACCCACCAGCAATTGCTGGCTCATGACGGAATTTACCGGCGGCTGTATGAATTGCAGTTTGCTGACGAGGAGGAAGTTCACAGTTCACAGGTTGCTGTTTGCAGTTAATGACTTTGGCAAGGGCGAGTTTTTCTTGTTAAGTTTTTGCTGTGAACCGCGAACCGCGAACCGCGAACTAAAAACTATGCTCAAAAGCATGACAGGTTACGGGCAGGGAACTGCCAGCGGCGAAAATTTCACCGTGACGGTTGATCTGCGTTCGGTAAACAATCGGAACTTGGACATTCACTGGCGAGCGCCGCAGGATTTGTTGTCGCTGGAAATCCCGCTGAAAAAACAGATTCAAGCCGCGCTTTCGCGTGGC
>CAZXHW010000490.1:0-6438 GCA_964639915.1 uncultured Heliomicrobium sp. | reverse complement strand
AGAGAAACAAGTTGACGGTCTTCAGCCCATTCAGTACACTCCGGCGCGCTAGTGAACGTGACTCACACCGGCATTGAACCCCAGAGAATTACCTCGCTTCAGCAGATTGCCCCCTGATCGTTTGAACTACTTTTTACTGGGAATCTGTTACTAATTTTCCAGGGGGCGGCGCTAGCAACCCTAGTCTTCTCGACAAACAAAATGCACCGGAATTCACCGCTATACGGCGAAGCGAGATTACGTTATGTGCTTCCAGCATTTCGCACCCCATTCGTATTTTATTTTTGCCAATTGCTTCTTCGGAGGTTGGGCGACATCAATCAACAATTAACCGGGCACCAACTGTGAGCCAGGAGAGAAGTATTTGACATGCCTACTTCACGCATTTCTTCACGATTTTTCCAAAACAAGGCCTTATTCATTTTTTGTCTGAGTTTACTGATCGCCCTGCCTTTGATGTGGGGTTGGCATTCTTCCCGCGCTGCCAAGCAAAATGACCAGCTTCAGGCTCCGCCTGAAAGAAACGCGTCTCCATCCACCTATCGAAGTTCAACCGGACAGCACAAACTGCGCGTTTTTGACTCTCAAATGGCGGGTGAATTAAAGCGCCTTGGTGCTCGACAGGTGGCGGATTACGGTTCGTTTCAAGTGTTTGATGCCGATGAAACTGCCGTCCAAACCATGAAGAAAAGCGAAGCGATCAGGTTTAGTGACGAAGACAATTTGATTCAGTTGAATTCCGCAGTGCTGGACACCACTAAAGCAGAACTCCAGCAAGACCGCAGCAAACGTGTAAGTTTAGGTGAGGGAGAAGCGTCGCTTTATCTTGTGCAATTTGCCGGACCAGTCAGGCCAAGCTGGTACACCGCTTTGCAAGCGACTGGCGTCAAAATCGTCAACTACGTTCCCAACAATGCTTATCTGGTTTATGGCGATTCGCGGCAACTGACCAAACTGTCCTCCTGGGCTTCCACTGCGGACTATGTGCAGTGGAATGGAGAATACAAATCCGCCTTCAAAGTTGATCCTGCCATTTATGCCAGAATGCGTGGCAGAAGTCTGGACGCGCTGCAACAGAGCGATCTTTTCGCCATTCAGATGGTTGCCGATGGCAATGGCAACCACACAACGCGGTTGACGATTGAAAATCTGAAGACTGAACCGATTCGCAGCCAATATGGAATTTTGCACTTCATTAACATCATCGTGAAATTGCCTGTTTCTGCCGTGGATCGCCAGTTGGCTGCGCGGCCAGATGTGATTTCGATTTCACGGTACTTGATCCCCGAAAAATTCGACGAACGGCAAAGTGTGATTATGACCGGTAATTTGACCGGTAACTCTCCAACCCCCAGCAATTACCTGACGTATCTGGCCAACCAGGGATTCACGCAAGGGCAGTTCGATACTTCTGGGTTTGCGGTAAACGTGGTGGATAGCGGAATTGATAACGCGACGACTTCACCAAATCATTTTGCGCTTTACACGGGCGGCCTGACATCGAACCCCAGCCGCGTAACCTTCAACCGGTTGGAAGGAACGCCGAATGTGGGAACAAGCACGCTGCTGGGATGCGACGGGCACGGCAATATCAATGCCCACATCATAGGAGCGTTTGTGCCGACAGGATCGCCGTTTGACGTTTTTCCGCACGCGGATGTCAACGGGTTTCGCTATGGGCTTGGAGTTGCGCCGTTTGTCCGGCTTGGCTCGACAGTTGTTTTTGACCCGAATATCTGGACGTTTCCCAGCCTGCCAAACATTGAATCGCGCGCATACAATAACAACGCGCGCATCAGCAGCAACAGTTGGGGAACAAACGTCGGCGGCGCATACAACATTGATTCCCAAGCTTATGATGCGCTTGTTCGCGACGCGCAGCCGGTTGGCGCAGCCGTCGAACAGGCAGGCAATCAGGAAATGGTGATTGTGTTTTCCGCTGGAAACCAGGGACCGGCTGCAAGCACCATCGGCTCTCCGGGCACGGCGAAAAACGTCATTACCGTTGGAGCAGCGGAAAACGTTTTGAGCATCGGCGGCAGTGATGGATGCGGCATCGCCGACACGGGAGCAGACAACGCCAACGACATCATTGGGTTTTCCAGCCGAGGGCCAACAACCGATGGACGCATCAAACCGGATATAGTGGCGCCAGGATCGCACATTACCGGCGGCGTCGCCCAGACTTCCAACCCTCCATCAACCGGCCAGGGAGACGCCTGTTACACCGGCAACGGTGTTTGCGGCGGAGCCACTGGCGCAAAGTTTTTCCCGACCGGACAGCAATTTTACACGGCTTCTTCGGGAACCAGCCATTCTGCGCCTGCGGTTGCTGGCGCGGCGGCTTTGCTACGGCAACGATTCCTCAATGCCAGTTTGACAGCGCCCAGCCCAGCCATGACCAAAGCCGTGTTGATGAATTCAGCGCGCTATATGACAGGCACAAACGCCAATGATTCGTTGTGGTCAAATGTGCAGGGCATGGGTGAAGTCAATCTGACGACCGCTTTCGACCTGTTTTCCACGCCATCAGTTTTGCGCGATCAGCTTGCGGCGGACACTTTCACCACCACGGGGCAAACGCGAGTTTTTGCAGGAACGATTCCAAGCTCAAGCCAGCCTTTCCGGGTGACACTGACCTGGACGGATGCGCCCGGTTCCACAATTGGCAATGCTTTCGTCAATAACCTGGATTTGGAAGTGACGGTTGGCGGGCAAACGTACAAGGGCAACGTCTTTAACGGAGCTTCTTCCGCGATGGGTGGTTCTGCCGATATACGGAACAATGCCGAAAGCGTGTTTCTGCCAGCCGGTGTCAGCGGACCATTCACGGTCAAAATCATTGCATCGAATATCGCCGGTGACGGCGTGCCGGATTCAGGTGGAGCGTTGGATCAGGATTTTGCATTGGTTGTCGGCAATGCCGTGCTGGAAAGTCAGCCCGTGATTGCGCCAGCAGGATCGGTGATTACTGCTGAAAGTTGCGGGACTGGCAACAATGCCATTGATCCCGGCGAAACAGTGACGGTTAATTTGTTGCTGCAAAACGTGGGCGATGCCAACGCCGCCAACGTGGTCGCCACGCTTCAACCGACGGGCGGCGTGAACAATCCAAGCGCGGCTCAAACGTATGGGGCACTGGCGGCTGGTGGAGCTTCGGTGGCCAAATCGTTTACGTTTACAGCCAGTGGAAGTTGTGGCGGAACGATCATCGCCACCTTGGCGCTGCAAGACGGCGCAACGAGCCTGGGAACTGTTACCTATACCTTCACAATCGGATCGGCAATTGTTTCGACAAGCACATTTTCAAACACCGCTGCCATCACCATTCCGAACGGAGCGCCGGGTACGTCGGTTGGCAATGCTTCCCCTTATCCTTCGCAAGTGGCGGTTTCGGGCCTGAGTGGAAACATCAGTAAAGTTACCGTGACGCTGACAGGCGTCAATCATACGTTCCCGGACGATCTGGATATGTTGCTGGTAGGGCCGGGCGGACAAAAAGTGGTTTTGATGTCTGACGCAGGTGGCTCAACCGACATTGTCAATGCAAACATCACCTTTGACGATACCGGCACGCTGCTTCCGGATTCGGCGGCAATCACCACGGGAACCTATAGTCCGGCAAATCATGACGGCGGAGTTACGGATAATTTTTCTTCGCCAGCGCCAACAGGGCCGTATGCGCCAGCGCTATCGGCTTTCAATGGAACTGTGCCAAACGGCACGTGGTCGCTGTACATTGTTGATGATGCTGACGTTGAAGCTGGCAGCATCACAGGCGGCTGGAGCCTGAGCATCACAACGTCAATTCCAAGCTGTTGTAATGTGGCTTGCCCGGCAATCACGGTTAATCCGCCCACGCTGCCGAATGGTTCTTTCGGTAGGGCATACAGTCAGCAATTATCCCAAACCGGCGGATTGAATCCGCTTACTTTCAGCTTCACGGGAACGTTGCCGACTGGCTTGACTCTTAGCAGCAGCGGCTTACTTTCCGGCACACCGACGGCGACCGGCAGTTTCAACTTCACTGTTCACGTCGCGGATGGAAATAACTGTCCGGGTTCTCAAGCGTACACGGTGAACATTGCGCGATTGCAGTTTTATCCGTTGGCGACGCCGATCCGTTTGCTGGATACCAGGGTGGGAGCGACTGTCGGCTGCAATCTTCCGGGAGCGGCGATCAACGGCGGAACTTCGTTTACTCAAGCTGCGCGCGGAACTTGCAGCAGCCAAACCATTCCGCCAGATGCAATGGCCATTACAGGCAATATCACGACGGTTGAATCCGGTGGAGGATTCCTGACGCTTTATCCCAGTGACACTACTTTGCCGTTTGTCGCCAATTCCAATTACGCAGCGAATGAAATTCTGAACAATGTTTTCACGGTTGGCTTGGGCGAACCGGATGGGGCGTTCAAGATTTTCGTTTCCACAACTACAAACGTGGTCGTAGATGTAACCGGGTATTACGCGCCGCCGACACCATCGGGGTTGTATTACCATCCGCTGCCGAAACCAATTCGGTTGTTGGACACGCGCGCAGGAGCCACTGGCTGCAACACGCCGGGAACGCCAATCCAGACGGTCACAGACACTTTGCAATCAGGTCATTTAACTTGTGACGGCGTGACAATTCCCGCTGCGGCGCGCGCGATTGTCGGCAATGCCACAGTTGTTTCTCCGGCAAGCAATGGGTTTTTGACCATGTTCCCGGCGGATGCGACCAGGCCGTTTATCGCCACATCGAATTACAGGTCGGGGCAAACGATGAACGCACCCTTTACCGTTGGATTGACGGCAACCGGTGAGTTCAAGGTTTATTCGGTTGCGACGACAGAATTGGTGATTGATGTGTCCGGCTATTACAGTGCCGAAGCCACCGATGCCAATGGCGCTGGGCTCCTGTTCACGGCGTTGCCGCATCCGGTCAGGCTGCTCGAAACCAGAATCGGGCAACCATCGGGTTGCACAATGCTCAATTCGCTGATCGCAGGCGGCAGCAGCATCACACAAAATGCTCGCGGAACCTGTGATGGTGTGACCGTTGCCAATACTGCGCTGGCGGTGGTCGGTAATGCGACGGTTGTTGGGCCAGCGGCCAATGGCTTTTTGACGTTCTGGCCCAGCTCAGCGGCGCAACCGTTTATCGCCAATTCAAATTACATTGCTGGCAAAACTTTTAACCGGCACTTCATTGTCGGGTTGGGAGCAAGCGACGGCGCATTCAGGGCCTTCTCTGCTTCCACCACCGACCTGGTCGTTGATATTGCTGGCTATTTTGCGCCCTAAAGCGTGTGGAGCCTAAAAGCAAACGAGCGAATCTGCCTGAAATCAGACGGATTCGCTCGTTTCGTATTTGGGTTTGCGATACCCGAGTTTGTCATTGTGGGGCGAGGTAATGATGCAGCTTCGCACGAAATTTTTCTTTGATGATCCCCCACCAGCCGTGCGGAGGTTTGCGGAACACGCCGACCGTGTCTCCCCAAACGGCACTGTTTGGTTCTTCGTGCGGCTCCCAATCGGTGCTGACTTCGATCATCGCCAGTCTGCCGTATCTGGCCAGCGCCTTGAACCCATCGGAGTAATACCGCCAGCAATCTACCGGATACCCGTGCTCAGGGCCACGCGAAGGCGCAATCAGAAAAATGTAGCCCCACGGTTTCAGCAAGCGCACCATCTCCATCCACGTCAGCCAGAAATACTCAATGTGCTCGAATGCCTGGCCTGAAACGATCACGTCTACAGAACTATCAGGCAAAGGAATTCTGTAGGGAGAAGTCAAAACCAGATCAACGTTCGGACCGGCGGAAAGGTCAATTCCCGTGTACTTCCATTTCGGTTGGGACAGCAGCGGTTTGTAACAACCGTTCACGTCATAGCTGCCGATGTCTAAAATCTTCAGTTCGGAATCCGAATTCAAATGTTGCTTAACTAAACGCTCCATGTGTTGCAAAGAGCTGGGGTGCATATCGTTTGTCTCCTACTTCGGTGCTGCCAAATTTCCAACGCTTCGATCATATGCGTTTGCTTGCCGCCATGTGAGCGCCAGCCCAATCAAACCGACCACCCAAAAAATAGCGCATGCCCCCCACAGAATTGAAAACCCACGGGGCGAAGCTGACATTACTGGTCGCCAGTTTTGCGCCAGCATCGGCTGTGGGTGGGCAAATTCGCGCAACTCAACGGTTTTTTCTGGCGGGGCGTCTTCGGGTTTGTTGAACCACCAATGGTGCGGCGGCGGCCACAATTCGGGCGGCGAGTTATCGGAGTTTCCACGAACCCAAACTTTCATCAATTGCCAATTGAAGCGCAGATGATTCCACGTCGGATCGAATTGCAACGCTTCCAGCGTTGCCTGTGAGCTTTTTATGGCGGCATTGTGCAGGTGTGGATAAGCAAAGAAGCTGCCCAATAGAGAAACGACAAATCCTAAAATTA
>CAZXHW010000489.1:0-6478 GCA_964639915.1 uncultured Heliomicrobium sp. | reverse complement strand
ATCGTTCCCAAACGTTCATTGGCTTCGTCAGCGGTGAGTAAAAGTCCCGAACCGAATCCCAATCTTCTGCACTTCCGTCGCGGCGAATGGTGATGTGCCATTTGAAATCATCGCCGCTGTTGTTCTTTTTGCCGTGCGTAATGAAGTCAATGGTATCGCCCTTTTTAACTTCGATGGTTGCAGCGGTTTCCGTTTGCGAAAGATACGCCGCCCAATTGCCAATCACGCCTGAACGGCTGGAAGTCAGGACGGCTTCGACGCCGTCACAGGTCACGCAAGCCTGCTCCAGATCGTGAATCAATTTGCCGATGATGGTGATTTTGCCGTCGAACGTGGCTGTCCAGCGGCGAACTGTCGCGCTGGATTTGCCGTTCGGCACGCCGCCTTCGCGGTTGATGAAGGCGGTTTGGAGGCGGGGATCAAGCTCATTGCCTTTCAATCGCCACGAACCTGCCGCGAAGAATTTGTGCTCGGCAAAGTTTTTCAGCTTCTTTTCTTTTTCATCGTATTCGCCCTGACCGTATTGCCAGATTGCGGATTGCGGAGTTTGGGTTGCGGATTCCGCTGGCGCAGAGTCATTGGACTTGGTGAAAGCCAATCCAAGGTTGATTTCTTCTGCGTTGGCTTCGCGGCCATACAGCAGCCGGTATAGCTTGGTGATTCGCTGGCGCGGCGTTTTCGCCGCAGCGATTTCAGGTCGCGTCAACATTGCACGCGCCTGTTCGACGACAAACGGATTGTTCATCAAATACAGTGATTGCTGTGGGATCGTGGTTTGATACCGCTCAGCAGCGTGGGCGTCGGGATTGGCGAAGTCGAAAGTCAAAAGTTCCGGCGCCAATCGCGCTCGATTGATGTAGCCGTAAACCGTTCGTCGCCGGGAAAATGGCCATGATGTGATTTCATCCGGCAAGCCATCCATCGTCGCATCAAGCTGGCCACTGGCGGCAAGCATCGCATCGCGCAGGGATTCAAAATCCAATCTCTGTCGGTTCATTCGCCAAAGCAGTCGGTTTTCAGGATCGCGCTGTCTGGCTGTTAAGTTGTCTGCGCTGGACTGCTGATACGTCGCCGACGATAGAATCAACATGTGCAGTTTTTTCAACGACCAGCCATTTTCCATAAACCACGCCGCCAGATAATCTAGCAGTTCAGGATGCGTTGGTGCTTCGCCGCGCGAGCCAAAATCACTTGGCGTTCGAACCAGGCCATGGCCGAAATGCCATTGCCAGATGCGATTGACGATCACGCGTGCCGTCAGCGGGTTTTGGTGATCAATGATTGCGCGGGCCAGGTCTAGCCGTCCGCTGCCTTCAGTAAATGGCTGGCGGTTGTTTCCAGCCAGAATCTGTAAAAATTGGCGCGGAACTTCAGCGCCTTTGTTGTTTGGATTGCCGCGCACATAGATTGCCGCTGGCTTAGGCTTCGGAGCATCTTCGGTGCTCATTGCTCGCGGAGCCGCACCGTCAAACGCGCGTGCGGTGATCATTCGCTCGATCTTTTGTTTTTGATCGCGTTCGTACTGGCTGTCTTTCACCAGGCGAATCTCGTTGTACTCGCTGAACGGAACGTTCATCGGTGAATCTGCGCCATGCAATACTTGCCGCAACGCCTCATCATTCGCATCGGCTAAAGGCTCGGCTTTGTCGAATTTGGCGAGTAGCTTTCCGTAACTCGCGGCGACTTCTTCAATCGAGGCTGGGGTTTTGCTGAATTCCTGGGCAACCAATGGATTGAGTTTTTGGCTGGCGCAGTCGGCAATCGCCGACGCTGCTTTGGCCGCAAACTCTTTTTCGGGAATCGCCACCAGCGCATTCCAGATTGCAAAGATTGGATCGCGATTGTCGGCAGCTTTCTTCAAAAAGCTTTGCCAGCGTTTGAGCATCGCAAAGGTGTAATCTTTCTCAACGGTCAACGCGCGGACATCCACTTCCTTTTTCAAGTCGCGCGCCTGATAAACAGCCAGCAGGTATTTGGTGATTTGCTCGCTTTGCCGATATTCGGCTTTCAGTTCAGGGAACCGTTTAACGCGGTATTTTTCGATTTCTTCATTCACCTTGGCGATGTCTTTTCTCAACTCAACTTCTTTTGAATCGTTGGCTGAAGCCGCATCAAGCAATGGCAGTTCCTCCGGTTCCTGCGTGTTGGCAAACACGCTGAACAGGGAATAGTAGTCCGCCGTCGGGATCGGATCGAATTTATGATTATGACAACGTGCGCAACTTACTGTCAGCGCCATTGTGCCGCGAATCGCCACGTCAACTTTGTCGTCAATGCGTTCTTCCGTCGTTGTGGCGAAACCTCCGCGCCCGACGGTTAAAAATCCAAGTGCCGCCAGATTGCGCGAATCATTTTTCGGCAAACGGTCAGCAGCGATTTGCTGTAGCAGGAATTGGTTGTAAGGCAGGTCTTCATTCAGCGCGTGAATCACCCAGTCGCGGTAGGTGTATGCAAACGGATATAGCAACGTGGTTTGATCGTTGACGCCTTGCGTATCGGAGTAGCGAGCCAGATCAAGCCAGTGCCGCGCCCATCGTTCGCCATAACGCGGCGTAGCAAGCAACCGTTCGACAACTTTGGCAAACGCCTTTGAAGAATTATCCGATAGAAAGGCCTCGACCTCTTCCGGAGTTGGCGGCAATCCTGTCAGGTCAAAGGTTACTCGGCGAATCAATGTGCGTTTGTCGGTTGCCGGATTTGGCCGCAGGTGTTTGGCTTCAAGCTTTGCCAGAATGAAATGGTCCATTTCATTCTGTAGCCATTTGGAATCGGTGACTTGAGGAAGCTCAGCTTTTCGAATTGGCTGATATGCCCAATGGCTTTTTTGCTGTGATGAAATGGCATAGTCGTTCGATGTCGCGTTTACCGTTGCAGCGGGCCAGTACGCGCCTTCTTTAATCCATTGGCGCAAGCTGGCAATTTCGTCATCTTTCAACTTCGGTTTGCCTTGCGGCATTTTCAAGCGACTGTGTGAGTGCGTGACAGCCTGGAGTAGCAAGCTGGCTTCCGGCTGGTTGGGCACAATCGCCGGACCGGAACTGCCGCCTTTCAACAAGGCTTCACGCGAATCAACGCGAAGCCCTCCGCTTTCGGCTCCTGTATGACAATCGTAACAATTCGTTATCAGCAGTGGGCGAATGCGAATTTCAAATAATTCTTCGTTTGACTGGTCAACGTGTGTTTTGGTTATTAAAGAGGCCGAAGACGATTGGATCAATACAAGTCCGCAAACAAAAACAAAGAGGCAGACCGCCGATAATTTTAAGCTGCGTTCCATTGGAAACATGAATTCTCTCAAGGCATAAGAAGTGATTTCAGGCGAATTACAACACATATCTGCTAATAGCGGGAAGAGCGGTAATAGGGACAAGAAGATTAGAGGTGTAAAAATACGACTTGCATTGATTTTTATGGCTATGCTATTAAACCTCTGCGTTGGGCAGTAGTCGCCTCTCCGCCCAATGGCAGTTTTCGAATGCCCCAGAACAAATTGATGTTTTTACTGAAGCACAAACATCTTTCTCCCCACGGGGGACTGACAGCTGCCGTACCCTTCCCCCCAAAGCAAATCAAAATTCAAAAAGCCGAAGCAGCGTAGATGGCTTTTACTGCGTCAAAGCGCCGCCTTTTTCACATTTCGCCGTATTCGATGACCTGAATGGCGAAAGCCGCTCAACAGTCAGATTAACCTGCCAATTGGCATTACTTATTAGGAGGTAACGATGATTAAAGATTTTGTGAACAGCTTCATAAAGGATGAACAGGGACAGGACATTGTGGAGTATTCATTATTGTTGGTTTTGATCGGCGCTGCAGCCGTTTTTGTATTAACCACAATGGGAACCAGCATCAGCCAGATTTTCAGCAAGATCAACACCAAGCTGTCCAGCGCCAATGACAGCATCTCGTAAATTCTTTGGCTTCTTGCCACGTATGGGACTGAATCAGGCTTGCGGTCTTACGCAAGCCTGATTCAGTCTTAAATTTATGTACCCAGTCATTTGCTCTGTTTGAGTGCCAGTGTAAGGCGGTGGCAGTTCTCCTTCCCTCAAACCAATTCAAAACCACCAGCCATGCAAAAGCAGAAAACTGTTACCAAAAGCTTTTCTGTACGAATTTCGTCATACTGCTTCATTTACAAGGCCTTTTGCTATATGCTGAATGCCGCAAAAGGCAAACAACTCAACAAAATAGGTTCTGGGGCAGTTTGCGATTGCTACTTAAGCCGAATTTCGGAAAGGTTGTCAGTTCACAATAAATGAATTTACGTTCGATTTTTAGTCTTTTTTCAAGCGACTTGGCGATTGACCTCGGCACGGCAAACACTTTGGTTTTTGCTCGTGGCCGAGGCATTGTTGTTTCTGAGCCATCCATTGTCGCGATCAATAAAGTCACTCATAAAGTTGAAGCTGTCGGCAACAAAGCCAAAGAAATGCTTGGACGCACGCCTGGCAACATTGTGGCAATCCGTCCGATGAAAGACGGAGTTATTGCCGACTTTGAAGTGACTGAAAAAATGCTGCAGTACTTTATTCAGCAAGCCCATGGCGGCAAAACCTGGGTTAGCCCGCGCATTGTCATTGGAATTCCTTCGGAAATTACGCAGGTGGAGCGCCGCGCAGTGGAAGACAGCGCTTATCGCGCTAAAGCCGCGGAAGTTTATCTGGTCGAAGAAGCAATGGCTGCTGCGATTGGCGCCGGCTTGCCGATTACCGAACCGCACGGAAACATGATTGTTGACATCGGCGGCGGTACTTCGGATATCGCCGTCATTTCCTTGTCAGGTATTGTTTATTCCAAGAGCGTGCGCGTTGCCGGCAATGAGATGGATGAATCCATCATTCAATACATTAAACGCAAGTACAATATGCTGATCGGCGAACGCACAGCCGAACAGGTGAAGATTGAGCTTGGTTCGGCGGACACGCTTGACGAACCAAGAACAATGGAAATCAAAGGCCGCAATCTGATCGAAGGCATTCCAAAAACCATTGTCGTCACTGACGAAGAAGTCCGCGAAGCCTTATCCGATTCCGTCATGACCATCATCAACGCAGTGCGTGTCGCGCTGGAGCGCACCCCGCCGGAATTGTCTGCTGATATTGTTGATCGCGGAATTGTTCTGACGGGTGGTGGTGCCTTACTGAAGAAGCTGGATGTTCGCCTGATGAAAGATACGGGCCTGCCGGTTTCGCTGGCTGAAGATCCGCTGTCTTCGGTTGTGCTTGGAGCAGGTGCGATGCTGTCGGATTTCGACTTGCTGCGTCGCGTGCGCTGGGACGGAGCTACATTGCCGTCGTAACTGGTGGCGCGGGTGGCCAGTGGCCGATGGTTTCAATGCTGCCTGTCACCTATCACCTGATACATAGCACCTGAAATGTCACTAACTGACAAAGCGAAGGATAAAGCCAAAAAGAACCCAACCTGGTTGCTCGGTTTGTTGCTGATCGCGCATTTATTCGTGATCTTGCTCAATCGAGTTCCAGGACAGCCAAACCTGAGTTATTTGCAGTTTATGGCAATGAGCGGGATGTCTCCTTTTCAATGGGGAGCCAACAGGCTGACTGGTGGTGTCACAGGCATTTGGAAGAGCTACATTGATTTGCGTGGCGCACGTCAGGAAAACGAGCTATTGAAAAACGAGCTTGGTCAGCTCAGAAATCAATTGGCTGATTTGCAGAGCAAGGCCCGGCTGTCTGATCAAATTGAAGCATTAAAGAAGGCCGCAACTTCATATCCTGGAGTCACTGCCAGAGTCATCGGGCACGATGCGAATCAGTGGTTTAACACCGTTACCATTGATAGCGGATCTTTAGCAGGGATTGAAAAGGACCAGCCGGTCATTACATCGGACGGTTTGGTTGGCAGAGTGATTTTAGCCGGACCAATTTCATCTCAAGTCTTATTGATTTCGGATGAACGCCATGGGGCGGGCGCGGCAGTGATTGCCCAGACATCTGAAACTCGTTGGCTGGGAATTCTGGAAGGAAAAAGCAAAGCTCTTTGCGATATGCGGTTTCTTGTTCCGCCGGATAAGCTTGAACCTGGAGAAAAGGTCATGACTTCCGGCCAGGACGGTTTGTATCCTGAAGGCTTATTGATCGGCTATGTCAAAGGCAACGGCACTTTGGCAGCACCGGTGCTGGTTGAAATTGAACCCGCAGCCAAACTGGGAAAACTGGAAATGGTCATGGTGTTGAAAATTCCACCTTCAGAGATTCGCGGCCCGGTTGATGATTTGAAAAAGGAAGAACAGGATAAAGCGACCGAGAAGAAAAAGTAATGAAAGACGGTCGTCATTGGATGCGGCAAAAGCAGATTTGTAAGTTATCAATTGCCGTCGTCCAGAGCTGAAAACAAAAGTTTGAATTCACGGTAAAGCATAGTTGGAGAAAGCATCTCGCGGTACGTCAATAAAAATAGCAGCCTGCTTGCTGGTCGCCGTTTTTGCCCAAACCACCATAGTGAGTTTGGTTCC